>CAJJCN010000024.1 GCA_905182655.1 Flammeovirgaceae bacterium UBA4465 | reverse complement strand
AAATCCCTCATGAATTGGGATACTGAAATAAGTATTGATCAGGAGGGTAAAAATCCAAGACAGTTTCACAAAGTCAAGTAGCATTTTTTCAAGGAATTAGGTACGGGACTTAAACCTGTATCCCAAATTAGTAAGATCCCATAGCTTGATTTTCAATCGAAGCTAATCTTAGAATTTCCTCATACTCTTCAGCAGATAAATCACGACTAAAATAATGAATAGGATTCACTTTTATACCATTTTTGATGACCTCATAATGCAAATGAGGTGCCGTGGATTTGCCCGAGTTCCCTGAATAACCAATGAGATCACCGCGCTTAACCCACTGACCTTTTTTTACTAATATTTTGTCTAAATGACCATATTTAGTTTGAAACCCAAAATCATGGTCAATATGAACTTGTTTTCCATAACCACTCAAAGAGCTTTTGGTATATTTAATTTTACCGTCTCCAGTAGCATGCACGGGATTACCCACTTCTAATGAGAAATCTACGCCGGTATGTTTTCTCCTTGTTTTGAGGTATGGATCGATGCGGTATCCAAAGCCCGAAGAAAGACGCTTCAATTCTTCATTGGATACTGGCTGAATGGCAGGAAGTGCGGCTAAAAAATCTTCTTTGTTTTTGGCCAATTCAACGATTTCATCATAAGACTTGGTTTGTATGTACATCCGCTTTTTCAGGACATCTATTTTTTGAAGGTCGTTTACGATAAGATCTTCTCTAGAAAGACCTTTTTCCATTAATGCCCTGTATTTGTTCGCTCCTCCGGTGCCTCCCGTCCTGATTTCATTGGCAAGAGGATTTACGCCAAAGATTACTCGATAAATATCGTCGTCTCGGTCTTGCATGCCTTGCAGTACCTTAGAAATGCTCTCCATATCCTCACCCATGAGGTTGTAATACATGAGCAGTTCCTGATTTTCTTTTCTTAACTGTGCTTCCTCAGGAGACTCAAAATATACCATATATCCATAGACCAAACCGGTCGCGATGACCGTAGCTACGGTCAAAAAAGCAAGTGAGTTGATGAATATATCCCATTTGGAAGTACGAATTCTTTCGTATCTACAGGATTCAGTGTCGTAATAATACTTTATTCTTGCCATTGATTTTTATAGAAGTAATTTTGCAGTGCAAGGCTTTAAAGAACTAAATTATCTCTTTAGTTAGTTGCAAACTTATCGTTTTCAGTAAAAAATAGCAAATTAACATTAAAATTAAGAATTTTACCCTTTATGGAGTCTAAGTTAATACGAAAGAAATTTTTTGAATATTTCAAAGCAAAAGCCCATCAATGGGTACCTTCTGCACCTATTGTAGTCAAAAATGACCCTACCCTCATGTTTACCAATGCAGGCATGAACCAGTTCAAAGATTATTTTCTGGGAAACAAAAAAGCCGTCCAAAAGCGCGTGGTAGATACCCAAAAATGTTTGCGCGTGTCTGGGAAGCACAATGATCTTGAAGAAGTGGGTTTTGATACCTATCACCACACCATGTTCGAGATGTTGGGTAATTGGTCTTTCGGAGATTATTTTAAAAAGGAAGCGATCGCATGGTCCTGGGATTTATTGACCAAAGAGTTTGGGCTATCGGAGGAACGTTTGTATGTAACGATTTTTGAGGGAGATGAAAAGGAGCAACTCGAGACGGATGTAGAAGCGAGAGATTTTTGGCGAACACATGTACCTGAAGATCGTATCATCAATGGAAATAAGAAAGATAATTTTTGGGAGATGGGGGAAGTTGGACCCTGTGGGCCCTGTTCAGAAATACACATAGACTTGCGTGATGAAAAGGAATTGAAATTAATTCCTGGGGCCAGTTTGGTAAACAAAGACCATCCTCAAGTAGTTGAGATTTGGAATATCGTTTTTGTTGAATTCAACCGATTGACCTCTGGCGTCTTACAAAATCTCCCAGAAAAGCATGTGGATACCGGTATGGGTTTTGAACGTTTGGCCATGGCCTTACAAGGAAAGCAATCCAACTATGATACCGATGTATTCCAACCCCTGATTCAAGCAGTAGCTCAGCGGGCCCAAGTCCAATATGGAGATGATGAGGCTACTGATGTGGCTATCCGTGTGATTGCGGATCATATTCGTGCCATAGCGTTTACCATTGCAGATGGCCAACTACCTAGCAATACCAAGGCGGGTTATGTAATTAGGAGAATTTTGAGAAGGGCCGTGAGATATGGCTATACATTTTTGAAATTCAATGAGCCCTTTTTATTTGAATTGCTACCGATTCTATCCCATCAATTCTCTGAAACCTTCCCGGAATTGGAAGCTCAAGAGGAATTCCTAGCAAAGGTGATCAAAGAAGAAGAAATAGCGTTTTTACGTACTCTTGAGAAAGGTCTTGCCAGATTTAGTATCCTAAAAAAGAAGGTCAAAGAACAGATCGCTGGGGCGGATGCCTTTGAGTTGTACGATACTTACGGGTTTCCTATTGATTTGACAGCCTTGATCGCCAAGGAGAATGGCCTTTCCGTAGACCTATCAGGATTTGAAAAGGAAATGGGCAAGCAGAAGAACCGGTCCAAAAATGCGGCCGTTCAGGATATGGGAGATTGGAACCTGGTACATGAGACATCCGTCGCTTCTGAATTTGTGGGGTATGATCTGCTGACGACTGATACCCAAATCATTCGTTGGCGAGAAATAAAGCAAAAGGAGGCTGTTTCCTACCAGTTGGTGCTAAGTACGACCCCGTTTTATGCCGAGAGTGGCGGTCAAATTGGTGATTCAGGTCAATTGATAGGGATCGATGAAACGATTGACATCATAGATACTAAAAAAGAGAATGATTTGTTCATTCACAGGGCCAAAAGGCTCCCAAAAAACTTGAAGGGGATATTCAAGGCGGTGGTGAATCAAGAGAAACGGGGTTTAATTGAAAATAACCATACAGCTACGCACTTACTCCATGCGGCACTCAGAAGTCTCTTAGGCGAGCATGTACAACAAAGGGGATCCCTGGTAAACGATCAATCATTACGTTTTGATTTTTCACATTTTGCAAAATTGAGTGCGGCAGAATTATTGGCCGTTGAGCAGCAGGTCAATCAAAAAATTCGGAATAATAGTCCTTTAGTAGAACGCAGATCGGTTCCGATTGAAGAGGCGAAGGAGGAAGGAGCTATGGCCTTATTTGGAGAAAAATATGGGGATACCGTGCGCATGATCCTCTTTGAGGCTCCTTATTCAGTAGAGTTGTGCGGAGGCACCCATGTGAAGGCCACCGGCAACATAGGTATGTTTAAAATCATATCTGAAAGTTCCATATCGACGGGAGTAAGAAGGATTGAGGCCATTACCGCCGATAAGGCAGAATCTTTTTTATGGCAAAAAATAGATATATTGGACCAAATTGAGCAAACACTTAAGCACCCTAAGGATGCGTTAAAGGCCTTAAAAATGTTATTCAATGAGAAAAATGACTTAATCAAGCAAATTGAGGTATCCAATAAGGTTAAAACAAAAGATTTAAAAAAGACTTTAATGGAGGCTGTGGTAGTCTATAAAGAGGTAAACATTATTAGTTTTGAAGGCGTATTTCCTGATGCGGCTTCAGTCAAAGAAATTGCTTTCGAGCTCAAAAGAGAGATGAGCCATCTGATTTTATTGATTGCGGCAAACGTGGGAGGGAAGCCTCTTTTAACCGTAATGATTCAAGAAGAATTGGTTCAGCAGAAAGATCTGAATGCGTCTCTATTGGTCAGGCAAATGGCCAAACCCATCCAAGGAGGTGGGGGTGGACAAGACTTTTATGCAACGGCTGGAGGTAAGCGGTTAGAAGGTTTGACCGAGGCGCTGGAGATAGGAAATCAAATGTTGAAAGAAAAAATTTAGGAGCAGTGGCTACTTTAGAGACAGTAATAGGATTGGAAATACATGTCCAATTGAATACAAAAAGTAAAATATTTTCCTACGATCACAATGATTTTGGAAATCATCCCAATTCAGACGTTGGGGCCATTACCATGGCGCACCCAGGCACCCTGCCTATGGTGTCCAAAGAGGTCATTGATATGGGGATGAAATTGGGGATTGCTTTGGGAAGTACCATTAACAGAAATTTAATTTTTGATCGTAAAAACTATTTTTATCCTGACCTTCCCAAAGGTTATCAAATCACCCAAGATGCCACACCCATATGCAAAGGGGGTATTGTAAAAATCAGAAGTGATGATTTCCCACATTTTGATATTGAATTGACAAAAATTCATTTGGAAGAAGATGCAGGAAAATCCATACATGTTCAGAATGAAGATTTTACCAATGTAGATCTCAACAGGTCAGGAGTTCCTTTGGTAGAGATTGTGACAGAGCCTATGATTACCTCTTCCGAACAAGCAGGCTTATGTTTGATTGAACTGAGGAAATTGGTAAGATATTTGGGGATCAGTGATGGAAATATGGAGCAAGGATCCTTGCGCTGTGATGCTAATATTTCTGTGAGATTACCCGGAGCACCTTTAGGGAGTAAAGTAGAAGTTAAAAATATGAATTCAATCAAGAATGTCCGTAAGGCCATCGATCATGAGGTTGAACGTCAAACAAATATGAAAGCAGCGGGTCAAGTCATTATTTCCGAGACGCGCACCTACAATCCTGAGAACAACACCACTTCAGGTATGCGTACCAAGGAAGTAATGAATGATTACAGATACTTCCCTGAACCAGACATCAGTCCGATTGTGATCAGCGATGAATGGTACGAAGGAGTTAAAAACTCACTTCCAGCCTTACCTGCACAAGTTAAAAAAACGTTGATTGAAGATCATGGTCTCTCCAATTACGATGCCAACTTATTGAGCGACGACCGTTCGATCGCAGCATACTTTTTCAAAACGGCAAGTTTTTGTAAGCATGATAAGGCCATATCTAATTGGATCATGGGCCCGGTCAAGTCTTACTTGAATGAAAATGACATCGGGATAGATGCCTTGAGTTTAACTCCCCAAAAATTAGCAGATTTGATCCATGCCGTACAACAAAAAGAGATCAGCCATTCAGATGCCACGCAACAAGCTTTTAAGCATATTTTGAACCACCCACAGGTTGAAGTGGCAGCAGCTATTGCAACGTTAGGTTTGGCACAAGTAGATGATTTTGATGAGATGCAACAGCTAATAGATGATGTTTTGGAGGAGCATCAGGCCAAGGTTAAGGAATACCATAATGGAAAAAAAGGCGTTATAGGGATGTTCATGGGATTGATTATGAAAAAGGCTGTCGGCAGAACAGACCCTCAGAAAGTAAATGAAATGATTAAAGGAACCTTAGATAAGATAAAATGATTAAATATTTCTTAGTAGTTATTACTCTTGTATTGGGTTCAGGCTGCAGTCCTGAATCATCATTATTAAAAGTAAATCTTATATTGGAAGAGGACATCACGGGAGAGTGGGTTTGGTTACAGCAAGTACAAGAACTTGGTTTGGTAGCCATTGATTCTGCTGAACTGTCATCGGGAACAGCTGTTTTTTTCATTGAACCCGGACCTTCTGAATTTTATCGTTTGGATGTATTTGGAAGAAAAAATATCAATTTGATCGTAGGTCCTCAAGATAAAAAAGAAGTCTTCATCAGAACCTCGATCAAACCTACTACGCGCATTGAAGCAGAAGGATCTATTCAGACTTCATTGATGATTTCTATGGACAGTACAGTACGAAAGAAGCAAAGTGATATGCAGTTGCTCAATCAAGAAGCCATGCAAGCAAGATCGACGGGGGATGTGAATACTTTTAATGCCGTAGTGAACCAATTTAATTATTTAAACAAACGTCATGATGATCATTTAAGAGATCAAATACGGAATGCCAGTCCTCAATTAGCAGGCATTTATGGATTGAATTATATTGATATTGAAACGGACTTTACTTTTGTCGATAGCTTGGCCACCGTTTATAATGAAGCATTGCCTGATCATATCTTTACTTTAGATCTTTTGGCCAAGGTCAATACCTTGAGAAGCCTTGCCATCGGAGTGAAGGCTCCTGAAATCAGTTTACCTGATGCCTCGGGATCTATGTTTAATTTGAGTTCATTGCAAGGAAATTATGTGTTGATTGATTTTTGGGCAGCCTGGTGCAGACCTTGTCGTCGAGAAAACCCAAATGTGGTGAGGGTTTACAATAAATATCGAAATGAAAATTTTGAGATTTTAGGGGTTTCATTGGACCGAACAGAACGTGCTTGGCTGAAAGCGATTGCGGATGATGGATTGGAATGGATTCATGTTTCAGATTTAAGTTATTTCAATACACAGGCGGCAAAAGATTATCAAGTAAGTGCCATACCCCAAACTTTCTTGATCGATCCGGAAGGAAATATTGTGGCCAAAGGATTGAGAGGCCCTGCCTTGGAAGCCAAGCTTAAAGAACTTTTCGATTAAGCACTAAACCAGGTTTTGAGTACCTGCCAAAGCTCAATTTTGGCGTCCTTATGACGGTCTAAATAAGGAATGTTGTGGGTGTGTAAAATTTGGTGGGATTCCTTTTCTTGAAGGGTATTTAGCTCTGTTTTTTCATCTTGATGACCAAAAATGAGGGTTTTTTCAAAAAGGATCGCGCCCTCCCATGATTCAATCACTGAAGTGGTTTCGATATCTTGATGAATGGCTTTGAGTAGTTTGGTCAGCGTGGCTCTAGAAGTATCCGTGAGTGGTTCCGTAATGACCTGTAGACCGGGTGATAGAGACACCTCTTTTGTCTCAAGTGGAAGTTCTTCAGATTGGCCAGGTTCGGGAGGTATTATTTGATTCGTAGAACCCGTTTTATCTATTTCATCAACTTTATACAATTCCTCTGTGAGGATGAGATGAAGGTTTTCTGTTCCTATTTTCATTATTTTTTGCCGTCAATCTTTCAAATATCTCACAAAGTCTATTCTAACTTTCAATATAAGGATGTTGATGATAAAATCCTAAAAGGTAACAGCTAGACACCATCATTAATTGATGATTTTTATCTTAAATGGATTTAAAAGTTCAACAAATAATTCCTATATATCCAAGCATTTTTAATCGTTGAATTACTCCTAATACTGATTGTCTCTTGCGCATCTTGGAAATTTTTGTCCAAAGAAACACCTATTTCCGATATTACAATAGTTAGATTACTAGAGTATTTTTGATATTAATTAAAACAGTTACTTGCAAAAAAAACATTCAAAATTTAACTTTAAGAGTTATCTCCGCTCTCCTCAAAGAGTTTTATTTGATGACTATAAAAGGCTAAATAAAACACCTTAGAATCAAGAACAAGAAAGTAATGATTGATAACCAAACCTACCGAAAAATGTTTTGTATGAAGTATTTCATTATCGTTTTTTTACTCCTGAGTGTTTTCACTGGTAATACCCAGATCTACAAGAAAAAATCAACGAATACGATTGTAGGTGATTTTGATGGTGCCCATTCTGTTTATGTTGTAGACTTAGATGGTGATGGTGATATGGATGTTTTAGGAGCAGCTGAGGATGACGATGATATAGCATGGTTTGAGAATGATGGTTCTCAAAACTTCACCGAGCATACGATTGAAAGTGATTTTGATGCTGCTAGTATAGTCTATGCTGTAGATCTAGATCGAGATGGAGACATGGATGTGTTAGGAGCTGCTTGGAGAGATGATGATATAGCATGGTTTGAGAACGATGGTTCTCAAAACTTCACCGAGCGTACGATTGAAGGTAGTTTTGATGGTGCCTATTCAGTCTACGCTGCAGATGTAGATGGGGATGGGGATATAGATGTGTTAGGAGCTGCTTATTTTGCTGATGATATAGCATGGTTTGAGAACGATGGTTCTCAAAACTTCACCGAGCGTACGATTGAAGGTGATTTTAAGGAGGCCAGCGGAGTCTTTGCCATAGATTTAGATCGAGATGGAGATATGGATGTTTTAGGAGCTGCTGAGGATGACGATGATATAGCATGGTTTGAGAACGATGGTTCTCAAAACTTCACTGAGCGTACGATTGAAGGTGATTTTGATGGAGCTACTTCAGTCTACGCTGCAGATGTAGATGGCGATGGCGATATAGATGTGTTAGGAACGGCTTATTATGACGATGATATAGCATGGTTTGAGAATGATGGTTCTCAAGGTTTCACTGAGCGTACGATTGAAGGTAATTTAAATGGTGCTCGTTTAGTTTATTCAATAGATCTAGATCGAGATGGAGATATGGATGTCTTGGCAGCAGCTTCTACTGATGATAAAATTGCATGGTATGAGAATAATGGTTCTCAAGTTTTCACAGAGCATGTATTAGATGGAAGTTTTCTTAGTGGTCGCTCTGTCTATGCTGAAGATGTAGATGGGGATGGAGATATAGATGTTTTAGGAGCATCAAATGAGGGTGATGATATTGTATGGTTTGAAATGGAATCTCCAATTTCTTCCATATACGCAAATACAATAATTTCTGAGGAAATCATTGAAGGTAGTTTTGATGGTGCCTATTCTGTTTATGCTGCAGATGTAGATGGGGATGGAGATATGGATGTTTTAGGAGCTGCTTGGAATGATGATGATATAGCATGGTTTGAGAACAATGGTTCTGAAAGCTTCACTATGCGTACCATTGATGGTTCTTTTTTGGGTGCCTCTTCAGTCTACGCTGCAGATGTAGATGGGGATGGAGATATGGATGTGTTAGGAGCTGCTCAGGGTGATAATGATATAGCATGGTTTGAGAACAATGGTTCTCAAAGCTTCACCGAGCGTCCCATTGATGGTTCTTTTTCGGGTGCCTCTTCAGTCTACGCTGCAGATGTAGATGGGGATGGCGATATGGATGTGTTAGGAGCAGCATTTAGTGATGATGACATAGCGTGGTTTGAGAACGATGGTTCTCAAGGCTTCACCGAGCGTACGATTGAAGGTGATTTTGATGGTGCCTCTTCAGTCTACGCTGTAGATGTAGATGGGGAT
>CAJJCN010000023.1 GCA_905182655.1 Flammeovirgaceae bacterium UBA4465 | reverse complement strand
ATTAATATTTATTTAAACTGTGCAGTTTTTGGGGAAGCTTACACGTAGGTTCAGCTTCTTCTTTGATTAGGCTGAAATGCTTCATTTCATTAAACCCCTCACTTTTACTTTTCATTTTTATCCTGTAGGCTATCAGAGGTGAAATTCATCGTCTGAGATTAGAATCCGTAGAAGTGAGAGGTTCAATTGATGATCCTGAATATGAAACCTGTGGGTCTTAGATCACCAATCCTTAATTATAGATCATTTACAATAGGATGGTCTAAGAAATCGCTCGTAAACCTCCTTGTAATTTTTTGAGGATAAGAATGAACGACCCCAAAGTCAGACTATTTCTTTATTATCATCTATTTTTTGAAACTAGTTATTACCCTTTATACTTTCTAAAAGTATTTGGTGATATTCGATCCTCTTTTTTTTTATAGCAGTATCACAGATCCCAAAAATAGTTACTGGACTATCATAATTATCTACTCTCGTGCAGATAATTATGATATGATCTGTACTCCTAAAATAAGTAATATCATGGGCTTCAATGGGCTTCATTATTGAAAGTAATTTGAAATTTCCATCATTAAAATCTCTATCCTCAAAGACTCCTTTTTTCAGTCACTTTTAGGATTCGCACATCGTATGCCAGAAGATAGTCTTGCAACCGTTCCTTTAAAGGCTATGGTCAGATATACAGCCTTTTCATTTCTATTTTTTGTGAAGTTTGAATAAATAAAAAGTCCCACTAAATTTTTATTTTACTATATTTTCTATTTTTAGGGGTTTAAATTGTTTAAAAAAAGGGAACCAAAACACCAAATTAGCACTAAGTGTATTGTAGTCTATGAACAATAAATTGTACATAAAATTTAAAATTTGCTAATTTATGTTTAAAAGCACAGATCGTAATAAACTATAATTTAAGTTAATAGACTACTTCATGAAACTACACTACAAAGCTTTTGATCTTCATCTCAATGATACCTTCAAAATAGCCCATGACCAGCGCGATGTTCAGCACACGTTGATTGTAGGCCTTGAGCATCAGGGTAGGATGGGCTTTGGAGAAGCGACAGCTAGCAAGTATTATCAAAGACCCGTAGCATCCATCATTGAAGTTTTGGAAAAAAACAGGCATCGTATTGAAGAAACTCCTTTTGATTCTTTGGAGCTATTTATTGAAAGCCTACACGCCTTCTTTCAAGGGAATAATTTTGCCTTGTGTGCTTTAGATGTTGCGGCACATGATTTGTATGGTAAACTCAATGGTTTTCCGATCCATCAATATTGGAGTTTAGATACCTCCTGGATGCCTTTGACCAATTATACGATTGGGATAGATGAGCTTACCAAAATGGAATCAAAAATCAAAGCTTTTCCTTGGCCTGTTTATAAAATAAAATTAGGAACCGATGATGATTTGAGTATCGTAAAAGCACTTCGAAAAATAACGGATGCTGTTTTCCGGGTAGATGCCAATTGTGCTTGGACGGCTGCCCAAACCATTGAATATGCCAAGTCGTTTAAGGAGCTGGGCGTAGAATTTATTGAGCAACCACTAGAGGCTGGAGATTGGGAGGGGATGGCCGAAGTTTATAAACACAGTACCTTGCCGATGATGGCTGATGAAAGCTGTATTGAAATGACCGATGTGGCACGTTGTAAAGGCTACTTTCATGGGGTAAACATAAAATTAATGAAATGTGGAGGGTTGTTGGTGGCACGGAAAATGATTGCTCAAGCCCAATCACTGGGCTTGAAGGTCATGGTGGGTTGCATGACCGAGTCATCCGTGGGTATTTCAGCCATCAGTCAGTTGTTGCCTTTGTTAGATTATGTAGATATGGATGGGCCTTTACTTATCTGCAACGACATCGCTTCCGGTCCCGGCTATCACAAAGGAAAGGTGATGCTTTCTCCTGAAAATGGTACCGGTGTAGTTATGCATACTCCCTGGATATAAGACTCAATCCTTCGTAAATTATTGATATTATCATTTGATATGTTGGAGTCTAAGCGGGCCGGTCGTACTTTTGTGCTTATGAAGTCAGCATGGGATAAAGGCGTTGTTTTTTGGCTATTTTCGGGTTGTTTATTGGTGGCCGTGATGGTGATTGTGGGTGGTTTGACCCGACTGACCCATTCTGGATTGTCCATGGTGCAGTGGAGTCTTTTTATGGAAACCATTCCTCCTTTGACCACTGCAGATTGGCTGGAAACTTTCCAGCTCTATCAGCAAACACCCGAGTTCAAATTAAAAAATTATGATTTCACCCTAAGTGAATTCAAATCCATATTTTGGTGGGAGTACATCCATCGCATGATTGGGAGGTTCATCGGCTTGGTTTTTCTTATACCTTTTGTTTATTTCCTGATCAAAAAAAGACTGTCCAAAGGATTGGTTCAGAAACTTTTAATTGCTTGCTTGTTAGGTGCGCTGCAGGCAGGTATGGGTTGGTACATGGTCAAGAGTGGGTTGGTAAATGATCCCAATGTGAGTCATTACCGATTGGCGGCACACCTCACCATCGCCTTTGTGTTATACGCTTATTTGCTTTGGATCGTATTGGGTCAAGTCTATCCACAGAAAGGATCAAAGACCACTACTTCATTGGTTGGAATTCAGGTATTGATACTTTTCACGGTTCTTCAGATTATCTATGGAGCCTTTGTTTCAGGATTAAAGGCAGGCTTGGTCTACAATACGTTTCCCAAGATGGGTACTCAATGGATTGCTGAATCTGTTTTTTATGCTTTTGAGACAGACGGTATCATTAGTTTTTTTGAGAACCTGGCTTCGGTTCAGCTGATTCATCGTTATCTAGGTATCGCCGTTTTGGTGCTGGTGGTGTATCGGTTCATTGCCTCACGCTACCAAAAACAAAACAAGGGCCAATGGAAAAGTCTTCATTTTATGGTGGCCATGGTATCCGTTCAGGTGCTTTTGGGCATATTCACTTTGCTGTATGCGGTGCCGATTGGGTTGGGAGCGATACATCAGTTTGGGGCGTTAATGCTTTTTACCAGTCAAATTTTATATTATTTCTATTCCTCCAAGCACATTGAGCAATGGCAATAATGTACACGAAGAAGGTAATTCTTCTTCTCAGTAAATGATCTCCAACGAGGATGTGAGGTAGCAGTAAAAAAAAATTTTAGATAATGGGTCTATTTTTCTTCAACTTCATTTAAAAAAACACCCTCTTTTTTCAATAGGACTTGTTTGTTTCGGTACAGAATACCTAGAGATTTTTTAAAATTCTTTTTACTCATTTGTAGTACCGATTGAATTTCTTGAGGGTTGCTCTTATCGGTCAAGGCGATAAAACCTTCAGAGGCTTTTAATTCCTTTAAAATGGCTTGAGCGCCTTCTTCAAGATTTTCCATTCCTTTTTTTCTCAAAGTCACATCAATTTTCCCGTCAGGCCGAATCTGTTCAATGAATCCTTTGATCTGGTCGCCCATCATGACATCTTGGTAGATTTGGTTGCTAAAAATCATACCGCTGTAGGTATTGTTGATCACCACATTGACCCCTAAATCACTATCATTGGCAATGAGCAGCTCTACTTCTTGGTTCACTTCAAGTTCAATATTTTCCTTTTCAAAATGCTTCTCC
>CAJJCN010000022.1 GCA_905182655.1 Flammeovirgaceae bacterium UBA4465 | reverse complement strand
AAAAAGCCCGACAGAGTGATCTATACATACAATAAAATAAAATTCAAGCATTATGGGCGTAGCTTAGAAATACTCATCGAAAACGCCATGAAGCTTACCGATGAGCAAGAGGTGAAAGGTGCCGTGATTTCTATCGGACGTCTTATGAAATCATTTTATCAGACTTGGAATAAGGAAGAGATAAGTGATCAACTCATTATGAAAACGATCGAAAGGCTATCTGATGATCATTTAAAAATGGATCTTGATGAAGTCACAGAGTTTAAATTATTTGATTCTTCAAGAAAAGAAAATTTCAATCGAAACAGGCCTAGACCCTTTCATCAGAATCAGAATAAGAATCAGAACAGAAGGCCGAATACCAATCAGATCAAACGTAGACGCTAGTAATGGCATCTTTTCTAGTAGAAGGCGGCACCCGTTTGTCAGGAGAGATCACTCCACAAGGGGCGAAAAACGAAGCGCTCCAAGTAATTTCCGCAGTATTATTAACGGATGAGACGGTTTATATCCATAATGTTCCTGATATCAGGGATGTAAAAAGTCTGATTGAGTTATTGATTGACTTTGGCGTTGAAGTGGAAAAGACGAATGTCAATGCTTATAAATTTACCGCTAGAAATATTGATTTAGATTATTTAGAAACGGATGAATTTCTCAAGAAAGCGGCTACCTTGAGAGGATCGATTATGTTATTAGGGCCACTTTTAGCTCGGTTTGGGACAGGAAAAATGCCGAAGCCTGGGGGAGATAAAATTGGTAGGCGGAGAGTAGATACTCATTTTGTAGGGTTCCAAAAGTTAGGAGCCACCTTTCATTATGACGGAAATGCAGGATTTTATACGGTAGATGGTAGGCAGCTCAAAGGGACCTATATGCATCTTGATGAGGCTTCTGTAACGGGGACGGCGAATTTAGTCATGGCTGCAGTCATGGCAAAAGGAGAGACCGTGATTTACAATGCTGCTTGTGAGCCTTATTTACAGCAGTTATGTAATATGCTGGTTAGAATGGGTGCGATCATTGAAGGAGTAGGCTCTAATTTACTTAAAATTCAAGGAGTCAATGCATTGAAGGGGACCGATCACACCTTACTTCCAGATATGATTGAAATAGGAAGTTTTATTGGCCTGGCGGCCATGACCCAATCTGAAATAACCATTAAAAATGCTAGAATAGATCAACTTGGATTGATTCCTGATACTTTCAGAAAGTTGGGTATTGAGTTGATTTTTAAAGGAGATGATATTTATATCCCAGCCCAAGATCATTATGAAATTGAGTCCTATATCGATGGGTCTATATTAACCGTTTCCGATGCCGTTTGGCCAGGATTCACACCAGATTTATTGAGTATTGCCTTGGTTACGGCCACGCAAGCCAAAGGAACGGTACTGATACATCAAAAGATGTTTGAAAGCCGATTGTTTTTTGTAGACAAACTCATTGATATGGGTGCCCAAATCATTTTATGTGATCCACATAGGGCGACAGTAATTGGTCTTGACCGAAAGGTTGCTTTAAAATCTATTGCGATGACTTCGCCCGATATTAGAGCGGGGGTTTCATTACTCATCGCGGCATTATCGGCCCAAGGGACCAGCGAGATTCATAATATAGAACAAATAGATAGAGGTTACCAACACATAGATCAGCGACTCAATCAACTCGGAGCGAAGATCATCAGGAAAGAATGATGCGTTGGGGCATCCTAGGTATCCTATTATGTTCCCTAATATTTTTTGCCCAAAGGAGACTTTGGAATCCAAAAAAAATTGATAGAATTAATGGTATTAGCTTGGTTGCTCCCCCTAGAGCAACTGATCTGTTAATGTTTGATGCGTTAGATTCATCAGGGGGTAATTGGGTAGCCATCATTCCTTATGGTTTTACCCCTCGCGTTCAAAATATAGTTATTTCAAATGTAACTAATCAGTGGTGGGGCGAAACGAAGAAAGGGGTGATCGCCATGATCCATCGAGCGCAAACTAAAGGGATGAAGGTCATGATTAAACCACATGTCTGGGTCCAGGGACAAGGCTGGGCGGGTAGTTTTGATTTGCAAACTGAATCCGAATGGCGTGCTTGGGAGCAGTCTTATGAAAACTATATTATGACTTATGCACAGGTTGCAGACTCTCTTCAAGTTGATCTTTTCTGTATCGGGACAGAATATCGTATGGCTGTTCAAAAGAGAAACAATTTTTGGAAGCAGCTCATCGCAAAAGTAAGGTCTGTTTATACGGGTCCTATCACCTATGCTGCCAACTGGGATAATTATCATAATATTGATTTTTGGGAGGATTTAGATTTTATTGGTATTGATGCTTATTTCCCCTTATTAGAGGAGGCCAATCCGAGTATTGACCAATTACTGAATGCATGGAAACCGATCTCTTTAGACTTGAAGAATATGTCTTTGAATTACGATCTACCTATTCTTTTTACCGAATATGGTTATCAAAGTGTTTTGGGTAGTGCGGGCAGGCATTGGGAGTTGAATCAGGAAAATATAAGTATGAGCAGTCAATCGATTGCTTATCAGGCCCTATTTGATGCCTTTTGGCATGAACCGTGGTTTGCAGGAGGATTCTTATGGAAATGGCATTTTAAGAAGAACATGGGTGGTATTCATGACCCTAATTTTACGCCACAAGGCAAGCCAGCACTTCAAATTATTCAAAGAAATTATAAGGATTGAAGGGCTAAATGTTCATTTGATGGATTAGATTAGTGAGTTATAAATATTTACCAATAAATAAAATTAATTTTATATAAAAACATGGAAGATAAGTCAAGAGGTAAGGTGGAGGAGATTCTCAGGGAACTCGGCCATAAAATAGATGTATTGATCAATGAAACCACCTCATCTTCCAAGGAGGTGCGCAGTGAATTGGAAAAAACGATCGAATTACTGAGAATCCGGAAAGAAAAGCTAGAAGAAGAATTCAATACGTATACGGGTCAAGAAAAGTGGCAAACGACCAAGCATCATTTTGATAATGCGATTGATGAACTTAAAAAGGCAGTTGAGGCTATTTTAAATAAAAAAGGGAAGGATTAGAAGGCTTCTTTTATAGAAAAATAAATGGCTGATTGTCCATTGTTGGTAAAGCCCAAATCAAGGCGGATATTTAAGGATTGCTCCTTCAGGGCCTGAAATCGCCCACCAATCCCATAATTGATCTTCAAATTTCCCATATCTAGTGCTTTCAGATGTTCAAAAACCTCCCCCATTCCAGCAAATAGTACGCCTCCTAATCGCCAAAATAAATGTTGACGACCTTCAATTTGGCCATAAAAAGAATGTTGAGCCGTATATAAATTGCCATTATCAATACCTCGCAAATAGTCCTTACCACCCAATTTAGACAATTTATAAAAAGGGAGGTTACCCTGGTTAAATTGTGCCGACAGTTGAAAGGCCAGAATACGTCGATCACTAAAAAAAGTTTGATATTGACGGTAATCGAAGAAAAAATGCTGGTACTGATAATCACTCCCAATCATTGATCCATACCAACGGGCACCTGTTTGTATGAATTTACCCTTACGGGGATAAAGGAGATGGTCTCTATTATCATAGGTCAACCCAATACCAGCTCCTACGGAACGCCCCCCCTTTATGCCTTGGGGATCCTCTCTGGTAAGCAATCCGTTGGGCACTACATCTTTTAAAACACTGTAATCAAAATCAAATAGAGCGCCAGCAAAGAGGGTGGAAGTAATTCCTTTCATCACAAAACCTTTGGTGCTAATAAATTGGCGATTGTACAACTCCCTGATCTTGGGGTCATTTGCATTGCCTATCCCATAAAAATAATCAGGATAATCAGAATACTTGATTTCGGCATCGATCCGCCCATCTTTTTGTGTGAAAAAGGTAGCGTCAAGGCCTAAAATCAATTGATTATTTAAGGTATAAACAATTTTAGGACTGATTAAATTAGGGGTGTAATGTGCAGGATTACTTTTATTTTTCAAGACCATGAGTGCGAAGGCACCGAATGATAGACCTGTTTCAGGGGTATAAGCGATGGCTGGATAAATGCCCATGTCCATATTGTCTTGGAGTGAATCTATGTCTTGTCCCCAAATGATCATTGGGAACAGCAACAAAAACCAAATGAAAGGGAGATGCATTATTTTGAAAACGAAATCATTGTATGGCGATTTTCTTTGAGTTCGACATTCAAAGGTATTTATTTTAAAGTACTCATAGCAAATATTTAAGGTGTAGGCTCGGTACCTTTTAGCCTGGTGAAAGAAGATTCTCTAGCGATGTCCTTTCAAGAGGGAATTCTTTATTTTTTTATTTTGGCAGCAGGATTACCAAAAACGGTTTCTTTTTTCGTCACATCTGCGATGACTACAGATCCAGCACCTATCCTAGCTCCAGCACCTATTTTGACCCCTGCGACGATCACGACTCCTGCACCAATAAAAGCTTTTTTCTCAATAATGACTCCCGCATTGATGATAGATCCTGCACCTATTTGGACAAAGTCACCCATGACTACATCTTGCTCGATAATCACTCCTGAATGGATGACACAGTGTAGACCAATGACACTTCCAGATCCAATGATACTACCAGCATTGATGAAATTTCCATGGCCCATATCGGCTGATTTAGCCACAAGAGCTTTGTTGTGAATGGCATTTACAGGCATCACTTTTCTCGACTCAATAAGCATTTCAGTCAAACTGGTACGTATTTTGTAGTCATCAGAAGCAATGAAAGCCTCGCATTTTTGACCAATCAATTTAGTGAATCCGTGATCATTGGTCAGCCCTAATACTGGAATGTCGTTGATGGTTTGTTCATGGGTAGATTTATCATCATCTAAAAACCCATAGACCGTTACCTCATTACTTTGAAATATTTCAAGCGCACTTTTTGCAATGCCCTTGGCTCCAAATATGATGACAGGTTTTTCCATTTTTTTAATTTATTTACACAAAGCTAATGACTCCTTGACTCTAATGAAAGCGATAAAATATTTGAGGGTTATAGAGGGGGTTTAAAAAAAAATAAAGTGCTTCCTTTGAGATCATCTTTTGATTAGACCAAATGATTATCTATCAGGGTTACTTGCCATCTAAAACTTTGGCTACCATTTTTTATATTTTAGCATGGCTGCGGCCATTTGTTCTTGCAAATCAGCAGCAGCTAAAGCCGCATGATGCGCAAAATCAGTCGTACTATTGGCATAAATAATACTTCTGGCCGAATTAATAAGCAGGCCCCCAGAAGCGTTCATGGCATATTTGCAAACCAAGTCCAAGTCACCTCCTTGCGCACCCACACCGGGTATTAATAAAAAATGATCTGGAACCAACTTCCTTATGTGGGTTAAGGTGTCCACTCTGGTGGCTCCCACGACGTACATTAAGTTTTGATCAGAACCCCATTGGGAGCTGATTTCAATTACTTTCTCATAAACTTTTTGTCCGTCACTATTTTCGATCATTAATTCTTGAAAATCCAGCGCACCGACATTTGAGGTTGAAGCCAATAGGATGGCCCATTTATCCTTGTGATTTAAAAAGGGGGTTACCGAATCTTGACCCATATAGGGAGATAGGGTAATGGCATCAAATGACATTTTTTTGAAAAATGCTTCTGCATATTTATTGGAGGTATTACCGATATCACCGCGTTTGGCATCGGCAATGGTAAATACTTCTTTGGGCAGATATTCTATCGTTTTTTTTAAGGCTTGCCAACCATAAATGCCC
The DNA here is from genome assembly GCA_905182655.1 of Flammeovirgaceae bacterium UBA4465. Lineage (GTDB taxonomy): Bacteria > Bacteroidota > Bacteroidia > Cytophagales > Cyclobacteriaceae > UBA4465. The sequence goes on along the minus strand of CAJJCN010000022.1, from coordinate 84,364 downwards.
AAAGATTCATAAAAGGCAATGTTGGGCTTATAGGCAATGGCATAAGGTAGGGTAGCATCAATAATAGCTTTATTGAATTCAAAAATGGGGTCTTCGGTTTCTAGAAGATGTTTGGGAATTTTTTCTAAATCAGGATCTAAACCTACACAAAGGAAAGATTTTTTGCTTTTAATGTGGTCAAATAGTTGTCTCTTTTTCATAGACCTAATAGTTAAAATTATCTAAAATCTATGAGCTCTACCTCTGGATATTGTGCAAGATCAAAAGTGAAAAAACCATCCGTAAGGTCGGACCGATCTATGAGTTTGGTGATGATATAATTGTACTGATTTCCGGATTCTTCAAAAATTCTAAAACTCTTTAAGTCATATTCATTAGAAATAACCATACGAATTTTATAAAAAGCTTCTACCCCTCTTTCAATGGGTTCTAAGTCAATCACCCAGTTGCCTTGAGGATCTGGGACGTTCAATCCGTATTTATATCCTTCCCTATAGAGATCCCAGATGTTGGTCAAGGAGATCTCTTGTTCTTCTTTATCGTATGTACTGACGGTCACTTCCATGATTTCTTCGCTGTAAGACCAAAGGTCTTGGCCATCATTGAAAATTATTTGCCCAGCAATTTCAAGTTTATACTTATCTCCCTTGACATAAACGGTACCTGAAATGGATTCATCGATGGTGGATACTTCATTGATGAGGTTTTGCTGAAAAGTGGACATGAAGGCTGATTTGGATTTATATTTCTTACTCATGCTTTCAAGTATTAATTCTGCCTCGGGATCAAATTGGGCAGAGCTATTGAATGTCACCATAAAAACAATCAATCCTAAACTTAGTTTTTTCATATTCTCAGTACTTAGTCTTGCTTATAAATTTATTATTTATTTAACTCAGTCAATTTTTGCTCTAAAGTATATTCATCGCTGATCAATACTTCTCGAGCTTTGCTCCCTTCAAAAGGTCCCACAATTCCGGCCGCTTCTAATTGATCAATAATCCGTCCTGCTCGGTTATATCCTAACCTCATTTTTCTCTGAATCAGTGAGGTACTTCCTTGCTGATGTGATACAATAAGTCTTGCGGCGTCATCAAACATGGCATCTTTATCTGAAAGATCAGTAGTGATACTTGAGCTAGTTTCTTCTCCTAGATATTCAGGGAGCATATAGGCTGAGCTATATCCATGTTGTTCACCTATAAAGTCACATATGTTTTCAACTTCGGGCGTATCTAAGAAGGCACATTGTAAACGAATCATGTCTGATCCCAAAGAGAGCAGCATATCACCCATACCTACAAGTTGTTCTGCACCACCCGCATCTAATATGGTCCTAGAATCAATTTTTGAAGTAACCCTGAATGAAAGTCTTGCGGGAAAGTTGGCTTTAATGATTCCTGTAATCACATTTACAGAGGGTCTCTGGGTAGCCACAATGAGGTGAATACCAATGGCTCTGGCCAACTGAGCCAGTCTGGCAATCGGCATTTCTACTTCTTTTCCTGCGGTCATCATAAGGTCCGCAAGCTCATCGATGACCAAAACGATGTAGGGCAAATATTTATGTCCTTTTTTGGGATTAAGTCGGCGATTGACAAACTTTTTATTGTACTCCTTAAGATTTCGACATCCCGCATCTTTAAGTAAATCATACCGAGCGTCCATTTCGATACATAAAGAATTGAGGGTATTGACTACCTTGGTTGTATCGGTGATAATGGCTTCATCCGTTTCTGGTAATTTTGCTAAAAAATGTCTTTCAATTTTATTAAATAAGGTCAATTCTACTTTTTTAGGATCCACCAGGACAAACTTCAGTTGAGAAGGGTGCTTTTTGTAAATGAGCGAGGCCAATATGATATTTAAACCCACTGATTTTCCTTGCCCTGTTGCGCCAGCCATTAGTAAGTGGGGCATTTTGGAGAGGTCCGTGACAAAGACCTCATTTGAGATGGTTTTACCCAAGACAATGGGCAATTCATAATCAGACTTTAAGAATTTTTCTGTAGTGATAACTGATTTGGCACTGACCATTTCGCGGTTTTTATTGGGTACTTCAATACCAATGGTTCCTTTTCCTGGAATCGGTGCGATAATACGTATGCCTAAAGCGGAAAGACTGAGTGCAATATCGTCTTCTAGGTTTTTTATTTTAGAGATTTTGACGCCTGCCTCTGGAACAATTTCATAGAGGGTTACGGTAGGTCCTATGGTCGCTTTGATACTGGAAATAGCTATTTTAAAATTAATGAGCGTGCTGAGAATATTGTCTTTATTAGACTCTAATTCTTCCTTGCTGACCTTTACATCTTTTGCTGGATATTCTGTCAATAAATCAACCGTAGGATATTGATATCTGGGTAAATCTAAGGTAGGGTCATAGTTTTCAGATTGATCAGCTACTTTCTCCTCTTTGAGAGCTGTGTTCACCTCTAGTGCTAAAGATTCTGGTTTGACAGCTTCAATTTCAGTTTTTTCTGGTTCAACGATAAGATCAAGCGCAGTCGCATTGAGGGGTTCTTTTTTTGGTTGATCGTCAACACTTAATTCTATTTCATTGGTTGCATTAGGAAGTGTATTTTCAATTGCTTCTACTTTCCCTTCAGGGCCATTTGCTGCATCTAATTCATCTTCAAGGGCTACTTCTTCTTTCACTTTAGCGATAACGGATTTCATATCCTCATCAGTTTGTATTTCCGTATTTTCCTGATTTTTCAATGTATCTGTAAACAACAGCCATAATGTGCGCGCTCCATCGCTCCACCTTGATAACGCATGAAGATGGGTAATATTGAAAAAATAGACATTAAAAATCACTAATAACAATAAAATCAGGAACCCAGAGCCCCAACCTAGTAGACTGTTCATGAGCCATGCCAATTCGTAGCCAATCCCACCACAAAGGAAGCCCAATATCCCAGGATCGCTTAGATTCAAAACGATGTAACCGGATAGAAGGGTCAGCCAGATTAAATAGAAGATGGTAAAAATGAAGGATTTTTGAACTTTGAATATTTCATGGTACCCCAAAACGGTTACGCTTAAATTGAGTAGAAAAAAGGGAATCAGAAATGCCCCTAAACCAAACCAGTTGAAAATAAAATAATGAGCTGCCAACGCGCCCATTACTCCGAATAAATTGGCTACGTCAGCACCGGAGTCTTTTATTTTGGTGTCTAAAAAAGAGGTTACCACACTTTGATCAGCGGGGCCATGCCTGAGGTAAGAAAAGAAGGCCAACAACAAAAATAGCCCACTAAACAAGAGGGTAATGCCCAAAATAATTTTAGCCTTCTTATCTGAAAAAAATGAAGTTTTCAGTTTGAAGGGTTTCTTCTCTTTGGGTTTAGACTTAAAGCTGTTGCTACGCATAGATCAATTCAGAAACAAAAATAAGGCATTTAGTTGTTATGCCCTATTGTGGTTAGTGCTTCATTTATTTTTTTAATCAAGGTGGGACCTTCAAATATAAAACCAGAATAAATTTGAATCAGATTTGCTCCCGCATCTATCTTTTCTAATGCCTTGCTCACATCTCCTACACCTCCTACCCCTATAATTGGTATTTTTTTATTTTTTGATCGTAGGAATTTGATTACTTCAGTGGATCGGTCAGCTAAGGGCAAGCCACTTAATCCACCAGCTCCCATTTTTTTGACCGCTTCCGGGTGTTCCTTCAAAGGATCTCTTGACAGGGTGGTATTGGTAGCAATAAGGCCATCCAATTGGGTTTCTTCACAAATGGTCAAAATGTCTACTAGCTGATCATTACTTAAATCAGGTGCTATTTTAAGGAGCAGTGGTTTAGGGGGTTTCTTTAATTTATTTCTTTCTTGCACAGATTTTATCAGTGCAGTTAATGGTTTTTTGTCTTGTAATTCACGCAAATTAGGGGTGTTGGGGGAGCTGACATTGATGACAAAATAATCGACATGTTCAAATAAGGCTTCAAAGCAGGCGATGTAATCCACCGAGGCTTTTTCGTTAGGCGTGTCTTTGTTTTTACCAATATTACCTCCTACAATCAAATTTTTTGGACGATTTTTTAATTGTTCAACGACCGACGTTACGCCTTTATTATTAAATCCCATTCGATTGATGATGGCCTGATCAGTAATGAGTCTAAATAATCGTGGCTTTGGATTTCCTGCTTGAGGTCGAGGCGTTACGGTTCCAATTTCAATGAAGCCAAACCCAAAACAAGATAATTCATGTAAATATTCAGCGTTTTTATCAAACCCTGCGGCCAATCCTACTGGATTCGGAAATGTTATTCCCCATAATTCTTGCTCAATTTTCTTTGAGCTTACCCTGAAGAGGCGTTTTATCATATTTTTGATACCAGGAATCTTGAAGCCTATTTGAAGCAAGTTCATCGTTAATGAATGTGCATTTTCGGCAGAAAGAAGAAATAAAGTTTTTTTGAGGAGTGCGTACATTAACTTCTTGGATGAAATTCCTTTATAATTTGTTTTAAATAATCACGATCCAGGTGCGTGTAAATTTCGGTGGTCGTAATAGATTCATGCCCTAACATTTCTTGAACCGCTCTTAGGTCTGCACCACCCTCTATGAGATGTGTGGCAAAGGAATGGCGAAAGGTGTGTGGACTGATTTTTTTGCGAATCCCTGCACGCATTGCTAAATTTTTAATAAGGGTAAAAACACTCACTCTTGATATTCTACTACCCAATCTATTTAAAAACAAGTAATCCTCATGGCCAGGTTTTATTTGCACATGATTGCGAATCTCATGATGATACAGTTTAATAAACTTCAGAGCACTTTTTCCTATAGGAGTTAAACGCTCTTTGTTCCCCTTCCCTAAAATACGAAGAAACCCAACGTCTTCATAAATATTACTAATTTTTAAGGTGACTAATTCGGAAACCCGCAATCCAGCACTGTAAAGGGTTTCAGCCATGGCGCGATCTCTGGGTCCGCTGGCTTTACTCATATCAATGGCCTCAAATAATTGATCAATCTCATGAATACTTAAGGTATCTGGAAGTTTTCTGCCTAATCTTGGAAGTTCGAGTAGTTCTGAAGGATCGACTGATATAAAGTTTTCATAAGAAAGGTATTTGTAAAATCCTTTGATGCCTGAAACTATTCTTGCTTGTGAGTAGGGAGAAAGCCCTAATTCATGGATGAATTTAATAAAATCCAATAAATCAATGGGCTTGACTTGCAATGGATCTTGAATTTTTTTACTCATATCCAAAAACTCCATTAATTTTGTAACGTCTCTCGTATAGGCATCAATAGAATTTGTTGCTAAAGCTCTTTCTAGCTTTAGGTAATTCTTGAACTGTGTGATATAGAGATTCCAACTCATTATAAAGCAAAAGTAATCAGGACATGCAAATAGCTATCATTAACGGACCAAATTTAAATTTACTAGGTAAAAGAGAAACGGATATTTATGGTAATAAAGATTTTGATACTTTCTTCGCTCATTTAGAATCTAAATATGATCAGTTGGATTTGAGCTATTATCAGTCAAATGCGGAGGGGGAAATTGTTTCTAAAATTCAAGAACTAGGATTTGAGGTGGATGGGATCATATTAAATCCTGCGGCCTATTCTCATACCTCTATTGCCATACGAGATGCGATATCGTCTATCAAAGCACCCGTAATGGAAGTACACATATCTAATATTTACTCCCGTGAAGCATTCAGAAATCATAGTCATGTCAGCGCCGTCGCGGTTGGGGTCATCAGTGGCTTAGGACTCAAAGGATATATGTTGGCACTGGAATACTTCTGCCATCAATGAAGGTGACTTCATTTTATCCAGGACCTGCCACGATTCATCCGAGTATTCCGAGTTTGGTAAAGGACGCTTACGAGATAGGCATATTGTCTGCCAATCACAGGAGTCCTGATTTTATGGAATTGTCATTTGCTGCCAAATCACAACTGAGATCCCAGTTGAACGTGCCAGATGACTATGATATTATTTTTATTTCCTCCGCTACCGAGGCCTGGGAAATATTACCCCAATCCCTTACAAGTAAGACCAGTCAACATTTTTTTAATGGTGCATTTGGATTAAAATGGGCCCATATGACCGAAAATTTGGGTGTTGAAGTTGTAAAATCCTCTTTTGATATTAATGCATCTTTGCCCACCGATCAAATCAATTCCTTGGCCGAATGGCTCTGTATCACAGTTTGTGAGACTTCTAATGGAACTATGGTAGATCAGAATGTTTTGCAGGAACTGTCTTCACAGCGTTTGCCTCATCAGTTAATTGCGGTAGATGCTACATCTGCATTAGGAGGGGTCATTTTGAATTTTCAATTAGCAGATTATTGGTTTGCCTCTTGCCAAAAATGCTTGGGATTGCCTGCAGGATTGGGCTTATTGATTGTTTCGCCTGCAGCCATCGAGCGCGGGCGTCTATTGGGAGAACGGTCACATTACAATAGCTTTTTAAACCTAGTTGAGCATGCCCGCAAGGAGCAAACGCATTATACACCCAACGTATTGAATATTTATTTACTTTGGAGAACGCTGGCCGCAGGACCCTATATAGCAGCTACTGATAGACGATTACGAGATCGGATGGTTGGATTGAATCAAATGATTCAGTCCAATGGAGCATTGGATTGGTTGGTTCCCAATTCTTCTTTGAGATCTCCTACGGTGATCACTTTAAAAACTGCAGATCCGATGGCATTAAAGGAAAGAGCATTAGCGCAAAAGATGATCTTGGGTAACGGTTACGGAGCGTGGATGGAGACTACGGTGAGAATAGCCAATTTCCCTGCTATGGGAGATATTCAGTTCCGGATATTGATGGAGTGGATGTCCAATTTATAAGTGGGTATGCGCTGTCTAAGGGTAAGAAAATCATGTTTCCAATCTATTATTAAATTAGTCTTTTAATTATGATTCGTATTTACACAGATGGTGCCGCAAAAGGAAATCCCGGAAATGGGGGTTATGGTGCGATTTTGGATTATCAAGGGCAGCGCAAAGAGTTGGCTCAAGGATTTCGTATGACTACCAACAACAGAATGGAACTATTGGCTGTGATCGTAGGATTGGAAGCTATTAAAAAGCCTGGCTGGCAAGTTGAAGTCATTTCTGATTCAAAATATGTGGTAGATGCAGTTGAAAAAGGCTGGCTGAAAAACTGGGTAAAAAAGGCATTTAAGGGTAAAAAGAATATTGATTTATGGAAACGCTACCTAGATGCGGCTAAAACGCATAAGGTCAGATTTAAATGGATCAAAGGTCATGCTGGACATCTTGAAAATGAGCGCTGTGATTACCTAGCGGTAACGGCAGCTGAAGGAGATCATTTGTTAATTGATCACGCATTTGAAGAAACAAGAAATGCCCAATGATTATTTTCAATTTAAACAATTCAAGATAAATCAAGCCAGAAGTGGCATGAAGGTGACGACCGAAGCATGTCTATTTGGAGCGCTGATTGAAGGGTCTAAAAGTCAAAGGGTGTTAGACATTGGGTCGGGTACAGGTCTTCTAGGGTTGATGCTTGCTCAAAGATCGACTGCGCAGGTTACCTGTGTTGAAATCGAACCATCCGCTTCGTTAGATATGTGGCAAAACATCAAACAGAGTCCTTGGTCCCACAGGATCAATGGGTATCATGAAGACATTCAAGATTTTCTAGTTCGAAGGCCTAGGGTGTACGATACCATTATTTCCAATCCACCTTTTTACCAAAGTCATCTTCCGGCGGAGCATCCTCAACGCCAACAAGCCCTGCATCAGTCTTCATTGACCTATAAAATATTGGTCAAAGCGGTCAAAGTCGCCTTGTCTCCATCAGGTACGTTTTGGGTGATTTATCCCTTCCACGAAAGTCAAGTCTTTCAGTCTTATGCAGAAGAGCTGGGCGTATATCGGAGGAGTTATATCAATATATACAACAAGGAGGGGCAGAAGAACATATTTAGGCAGATTTCTTGTTTCGGTAAAAAATCAGAAATGTGTCTCAAAAAAGAAATCAATATAAGGAATACTAAAGGAGCGTATAGTCAAGATTTTATTGCATTTCTAAAGCCTTATTATCTCTATTTATAACTACAATACTTGTTTTTTAAAAGGTTCAAGCGGATTCTTGCACAGAGGTATCTCTTTCAAAAAACTGTAAGCCGTGACGAGACAATTCATCAAGTACTGGCTCATATATTTTTTTGATGGTGGGGACGTGTACCCCCGTGACTTTGATATTATTTTCCATCAATAATTTTGCCGTAACCCCCAAGGGCAATCCTACCGTTTTGCTCATGGCCGTATGTAGCTGATCTTGACCTTCGACGACTAAATGCGATTGAATTTGCTTGACTTTATTGTTTTCGATGTAATCAAACTTATGCCACATGACGATCAGGTCTCTTTCCGAGTCATCTAAGGTCCATTTCTTTTTCAAAATATGCTCGAGTATTTGCGCCGGAGTTCCTTCTTGAAGACCGATCAATTGATCATCAAAAATACCAATCCACTTGAGCTTATACATTTCTTCAGATTCCATGCCCATATTAAGGTAATGCGCCAGTTTAAGTTCTATGGAATCATTGGGATTATATTGCAAAAAAGTATTGATGAACTGTCTGTGAGTCATGTTTTCCAATCCAAACAATGTGTAACTGTCATCAGTAGCACCTATTTGGACAAAAGTATCCCATGCTTTACAAAAGCCCGGACGCCTGAGCGTTCCTCTGTATAGGGTCTTGATGCCTCTTAGTTTGTATACATCCAGATATTTTAGTGAGTCGCGATTGGCATACCCTTCAAAATAACCATATTCAGGAATATGGATGACTTCCGTTCTTTGAAATAGCTTATGGTAAGGGATGTATTTCAACCTACCTTCTTGAATAAATTTAACAATCCCACTGCCGGCAAGAACGACATTTCGGGGATTCCAGGTGAATTTGTATTGCCATGGATTGTCTACTTTTTGGTCATCTGCCAAAAGTCCCCCTGTAAAAGTTTCAAAAGCGGTTAATTTATGGCCTGCTGATTTTATTCTATCTAAAACCCGCAGTGCGGACATATGGTCAATGCCTGGATCGAGTCCCATTTCCATAATACAGCAAGCTCCTTTGGATTCAAATAATGGGGAAAGTTTTTGAATTTCATCTGAAACATAGGAAGCCGTGAGCATAGATATACCCAAATCAGCACAAATCACCGCAACAGGTAAATGCAAGGTTGCGGGAAGCATACTGATGACCAAATCAGCGATTTTTAACTGATTTCTAGCTGCTGAAGTATCTAGGATATCAAAAGGGATGATTTTTGCTAAAGGGAATTTTTGTTTCGCAATTTGGGGTTCTTTTTCTGCTATGATGACGTTAAAAGACGCTTTTTCCTTGAGTAAATACTCAATTAATGCGGTCGAGGATCGTCCGGCTCCTAACACGAAAATATTTTTCATTTAGTGGGGAATTTTGGGGTTTATTTTTGTTGTTTATTCACTAGGGTCGAAGAGGCTTGCGCTAAAGGTAAAACTACCATATCTCCGATATTAACATGTTTAGGTCGACTGAGCATGAAAGCAATGCACTCGGCGATGTCCTGAGCCTGAAGAGGATCATAGCCGGCATATGCTTGCTTGGCTTTTTCAAGATCTCCTTTAAAGCGAACCTCTGAAAATTCTGTTTCGACTAAACCAGGTTTGATTTCGGAGACTTTGATGCCATATGTGTTTAAATCCATCCGCATCCCTTTGGTCAAAGCATCTACGGCAAATTTTGAAGCATTGTATACATTTCCACGGGGATATACGTCGGTACCTGCGATGGAGCCTAAGTTAATGATATGTCCCGCTTGTTCTTTGATCATTTTAGGGATGACGGCACGCGAAACATAGAGCAAGCCTTTCACATTGATGTCAATCATGGCGTCCCAATCTTGGGTATCCCCTTCATGGATAAAGCTCAAGCCATGTGCATTGCCGGCGTTATTGATTAATACTGATATTTTTTGCCATTCATCAGGCAACGAATCAATGAAATGAGATACTGCTGACTGATCTCTTACATCGAAAGAACCAATGAAAACTTGGGTTTTATTACTTAATACTTTGGACAGTGCTTCTAAGCGAGGCGTACGTCGACCACAAAGAATGAGGTCGTAATGGTCTGCAATTTGTTCAGCAGTCGCTTTTCCAATGCCACTTGAGGCTCCCGTAATGAGGGCTATCGGTTTCATGTTTTTTGAATATTAGTTATCATTGGCAAATTACCAAATTTACCAATGATAACTAATATTTGCCTTTTCTTCTTTTAAGATAAGTTGGCCCTCCTTCAAAAGTGATGAAAGCGGTGACATTGTGGGTAGTTAATTTACTTAAAGCCGAATCAAAATCGTTGGAAGTATCGGGCAATAAATTTCGGAAGCCAAAAGAATAACGAATTTCAGGGGTGAATTTGAATAGTTCATAAAAGATATCAAATCCCATACCTACATCGAATGTAGTATTGAAGTTTTTAAGCTCTAATTTTTGCCTCGTTCTGACGCCATCTCCGCGACCAGCAGCTTCAAATTGAAAATTGGGTCCTGCGATTAAATACATATTTAAATTACCCCGCCTTGCTGATTTATATTTGAAAAGGAGAGGTATTTCAAGCATCGTAGCATCTTTAAATTCGAGGAGGTCATCTTGACCGTCTACATATCTGTAGGTAAGGTCATATTCATAAAAAGCTACCGTAGGGGTGATTCTGAAACTTAGATATTGAAAAAGATACAGATCAACAACAAAGCCTAGTTTAAATCCAAAATGTTTACTAGGGGCTATAGAGTGTAAACTATCCATACCGGGACTTACAAAAGCATCATTGTATTTGATGCGATAATTCGAACTGTGAACCCCAATTAAAAACCCATAATGGATATTTTGCTCATCATAATCCCAAAGGTTGTCATAATTTAAATTTTGTCCTTGGAGTTCAACTAAACTACAAAGGCTTAAAATTACAACTATTTGGAGCCGAAGTAAATAGAGCTTATACCGAGTGTCAGTGGTGTGCATTGGTTTTTCTGGAATCCTATTTTATCTAAAATGTTTAAAAAATCATCACCATCAGGAAAGGCTTGGACAGAATCGGGCAAATAAGTATAGGCTGCGTGATTCTTTGAAATTAATTTTCCTATTTTGGGTAAAATCCACTGAAAATAAAACTTGTAAAGTTGTTTAAATGGGAACGATTTGGGTTTAGAGAATTCCAAGATGACCACCTTTCCACCAGGTTTTAGTACTCTAAGCATATCTGACAATCCCTTTTCTAAGTTTTCAAAGTTTCTTACACCAAAAGAAACGATTACGGCATCAAAAAAATTGTCTTCAAAAGGTAAAACTTCGGAATCTCCACTAATAAGTTCGATTTTATCGGTGAGATTTTTTTTAATAAGCTTTTCTCTGCCAACCGAAAGCATACCCTCACTGATGTCCACTCCGATGATTTTTTTAGGCTTGAGGGAAAGGGCTTCGATGGCAAAGTCACCAGTTCCCGTGGCAATATCTAGAATTAATTGAGGTTGGTACTTTGTAAGCAATCTGACGGCCCGTTTTCTCCAAAGAATGTCTATTCCAAGGCTGAGAAAATGGTTTAGAAAATCATATTTACCACTTATGCTGTTAAACATGGCCGCAATCTGTTCTTTCTTACTTGTGTTCTTATCTTTGTAGGGGAGTACGTTCATTTATTGCAATATTAACTGATGCTCAACTTGTTTTCTTATTTCAAACTTTTTTTTTAATGAATTCTATCAAATCTGCCAGTTTTGTTAAGAGTAGCCCAGCGCTTTCCGAATGTCCGGAACCTAAACTACCTGAATATGCGTTTATTGGCCGCTCTAATGTAGGGAAGTCCTCTCTAATTAACTGTCTCACTAACAGAAAAAAACTAGCCAAAGTTTCTGTGAAGCCAGGGAAAACCCAACTGATTAATCATTTTTTGATAGATAGCAGTTGGTATTTAGTCGATCTGCCAGGTTATGGGTGGGCTAAAGTATCCAAAACTGAAAAGGCCAAATGGAAATTAATGATCAATGAATATTTACAGATGCGTGAAAATTTGCATTGTGTTTTTTTACTTATCGATTCCAGGCATGAGCCCCAAGCGATTGATCTCGAATTTATGAGGTGGCTTGGCGAAAACGAAATCCCCTTTGCCATTGTTTTTACCAAGACGGATAAGTTGGGTAAGGTAAATCTTCAAAAAAGCTTAGATCATTATCTAAAGGTTTTGAAATCGGAATGGGATGAGTTGCCGGTTCAGTTTCAAACTTCATCTATTTCCGGAGAAGGAAAAGATCAAATCCTTGATTATGTTAGGCAAATTAATCGAGGGTGATTTTAATTGGGTGCGCGGATTACTTTATTTACTTTTGCAAAAAAAATAGGAGAATATGAAGTTTACTGAAATTGCGGCTTTATCAGGCAAAGGGGGTTTGTTCAAAGTGATTAATCCAACCAGAACAGGGGTTATTTTGGAGTCACTTGATGCATCGAAAAAGCGAATGATTGCGGGGGCAAGTGCCAAGGTCTCTGTACTTTCAGAAATTTCGATTTATGTTTTGGATGAAGCAGAATCAGTTCCTTTGTTGGAAGTTTTTAAGACCATTCACAAAACCTATGATGGGGAAATAGGATTGGACAAAAAAGCAGATCCTGAAGAGCTCAAATCATTTTTTAAAAGTATTTTACCTAATTATGATGTGGATAAAGTATATGTTTCAGACATCAAAAAAGTGATTACTTGGTATCAAAGTCTATTAATCTTGGAGCTAGGTCACCTCATGGAAGATGACACCCCTGAGGCATCAACAAAGGAAGATACGGGTCCGGAAGTCAATGATGTCCCTGAAATGGACCAAGCAAAGAAAAAGAGCAAGAAAAAACCTAATTCAACAAAACCTGTAAAGAAAAGCCAAGATTCAGCCAGCTAATAACTTCATCTTTTCCATGAATTTCAGGTTGATCTGGTTGCGGTGAGAAGCTTTTAAATTCATAAAATATCCTGTAAGTTGATCTTGAACCTTTAAATTATGGGCTCCATGATTATAACTAAGATCTGTATAAGGGATAAACCATCCAATGGCTTCCAATTTATATCTAAATCTGAGTCCAATGCCTTTGGGACGTAATTCTATATTGCAATATTTGGTACTATGTAATTGTTTGAGGTAAGGGTCAAAGATTTCATGACAGTCATTAATAATTAACTTTTGGGATCCTGATCCCCCCATTTTTAAGCTTTCCCAGAACGTATAAGAGAGACCGACGTGATCATTAATATCGCGTTCTTGACTTTTGCTTTGATAAGATATATTCAAAATCATTGAACAAATTTAGGAAGTCTTTTTGTATGAAAATGAGAGAAGCTTATTTTTTCTAGGTTCTTTTGGTCTTAATTTTTTGATCGTATGCATTGTTTCGAAAGCTGAAATTTATTTCATAACTTAAACCATGGATATGGCGAAATTAAGAGGGATCGAACCCAATATTGATTGGGTTAAAATAAAGACCATTGATATGCATACAGGTGGAGAACCTTTGCGTGTCATATTGGAGGGATATCCATTACTGAGGCATGCGAGTGTGCTTGAAAACAGAAAGTTTTTAAAAGAAAATCATGATCATCTTCGCCAATCATTAATGTTTGAGCCTAGGGGACATTCAGATATGTATGGTGTCGTAGTGGTCCCTAGTCAAAGGGCCGATTTCGGAGTAGTATTTATGCATAATGACGGTTACAGTACGATGTGCGGTCATGCCACGATTGCTATCACTAAGCTGGCAGTAGATTCAGGTTGGGTTGAAAAGGTTGAGCCCCAAACTAAGGTGTTAATAGAAGCACCTTGCGGTATATTGACGGCTTATGCAGAAGTTATTGACCAAGAAGTGGTTTCGGTAAGCTTTGAGAACGTACCCTCTTTTGTCGTCGCATTAGATCAAATCATTAAGATTCCCGAGCTAGGAACGGTGCAGTATGACCTGGCCTATGGCGGTGCCTTTTATGCTTTTGTTAATGCAGTTGATCTAGGCTTGAAATGTGATCCCCCCCACTATCAAAAGTTAATTTGCGTAGGCATGGCCATCAAGCAGGCGATATCTTTGAATGGCGAGGCTGCAGCCCATCCTTATGAAGAGGATTTGAGTTTTCTTTATGGAACGATTTTTATAGAATCATCTAAAACTTCTCAGGTGGATAGTCGTAATGTATGCGTGTTTGCAAATGGGCAATTGGATCGTAGTCCCACCGGTTCTGGTGTTTCTGCAAGGCTGGCGATTCATCATGCGCGCAAAGAATTGGCGTTGAATCATTGGATGACCATTGAAAGTATTTTGGGCACGCAATTTAAATGTCAAATAAAGGAATCAGTAAAATTTTCAAATTATGATGCGGTAATTCCTATAGTCCAAGGGCAGGCCTTTTATACTGGGAAAAATGAATTTTGGATCGATCCCAATGATCCTCTATCTGGTGGTTTTATGTTGAGATAATCAGGGTCTAGGTAAGTATGGTGCGCAGTAATACCTATTTCAATTTTTTGGAGTAGGTAAGCGGTGATTGATTCATACTTGACGAGAAATGGTGAGTTTGGGTCGAATAGTAATAGTTTTTTTTCTTATATTGAGCCACATTTAATTTATTTTTTTATGATTTTAGCGACCGTTGATTGGATAATAATAAGTATATTTTTCATCATTGTTTTAGGGATTGGCTGGTGGGCCTCGCGCACGGCAGGAGATAGTACAGAAGAGTTTTTTTTAGGGGGTAGAGATATGCCATGGTGGTTATTGGGTGTTTCTATGGTTGCCTGCACCTTTTCGGCAGATACTCCTAATTTGGTTACCGGGTTTGTAAGAGAGAATGGCGTGGCGAAGAACTGGGCGTGGTGGGCTTTCCTCATAACCGGTATGGTGACGGTATTTATCTATGCTCGGTTGTGGCGTAAATCCAATATCAATACCGATTTAGAGTTTTATGAAATTAGATATGGAGGTAAATTAGCTTCTTTTTTAAGAGGATTTAGGGCACTTTATTTAGGCATTTTCTTCAACTGTCTCATCATGGGTTCGGTTACCTTAGCAGCCATCAAAATCGGAGGTGTAATGCTGGGATTGGAGCCGTGGGTAGTGGTCATTGGCGCTTCTGTAGTGGTGGTGATGTATGCGGCCTTAGGAGGTATTAAAGGGGTAGTTTGGGCTGATTTCTTCCAATATGGCATAGCCATGTTTGGAGCCGTTTATGCGGCATACGTAGCCGTAAGTCAACCTGAAATAGTAGAAATAGGAGGGTTGAGTGGATTGATCAATGATCCTAGAATTGCAGATAAGATTAGTTTTTTTCCAGATTTTTCTGATCCGACCGTCTGGGTCCCTTTGTTACTTATTCCATTGGCTGTGCAGTGGTGGGCGGTTTGGTATCCTGGCGCAGAACCTGGGGGTGGGGGCTACATAGCCCAAAGAATGTTATCTGCCAAAAATGAAAAAAATGCGGTGGGGGCGACGTTATTTTTTAATTTTGCACATTATGCATTACGCCCGTGGCCTTGGATCATTGTCGCGTTGGCTTCATTAATTATCTATCCAGAACTTTCCGATATTCAGGCTGAGTTCCCTGGAATTGACCCAAAGTATCTAAAAGATGACATCGCCTATCCAGCAATGTTGACCAAGTTAGGACCTGGTTGGTTAGGTTTAGTAGTCGCCTCAATCATTGCAGCCTACATGTCGACGATAGGAACCCACTTAAATTGGGGATCCTCTTATATTGTTAATGACTTTTATAAAAGATTTGTCAAGCCCGATGCTTCTGAGCATCAAATGGTCAGAATGGGTAGAATCACCACGGTACTACTTATGGTATTTGCAGGGACCTTGTCTCTAACCGTTTTAGATAATGCTACTGAGGCTTTTAATATATTATTATTAACGGGTGCGGGTTCAGGTGCGGTTTACATCATGCGATGGTTTTGGTGGAGGATCAATGCGATTACTGAAATCGTTACGATGGTCGTGGCTACCTTCGTTGCCTTAATTTTGGTTTTATTGGTAGACGATCAACAGGTGGCTACCACCATTTTGGATGGATTTACCGTTAAGCTTTTAATCACTGTAGGTATTGTTACAGTTTCTTGGATCGTAACGACCTTGATCACTAAGCCTGAGAAGAAAGAGGTGCTGAGGGCTTTTTATAAGCTCACTATTCCTGGAGGTCCTGGTTGGAAGAAAGTAGTAGATGCGGCCATCGCAGATGGGGATCCATGTGACGAAGGTCATGGCGTCACTTGGCAGATGCCCAAGCAAATACTTCTGGTATTCATTGGGTGTATTACGATATACACCTCGCTGTTCGGAATAGGAGGTCTCGTTTATGGCAATACTATCTTGGGTATGGGCTTATTGTTATTGTCGTCTATCTGTGCTTACTTATTGTTCCGAATCATGTCAAAACTCAATCTTGATTAATGTTGAAACGCATTTAAGGCCTATAAGGGCCTTTTTTGTTGTATATTTATTGTACAAATATACATTTAATCAATTATATGTATATTTGTACAATAAATAAAGATGAGATGATGAAGAAAAAATCAATTGGGGAACTTGAGGAATTGATTTTATTGGCCGTTGGTGCGATTCAATCCTCTGTATATGCCCAGTCTATTCAAGATGAAATGCTTTCTCATGCGAAACGAAAAATTGATATCACAGCCATTCATGCGGTATTGCGTCGATTGGAGATCAAAGGGCTTATTGATTCTGAATTAGGTGGAATTTCAAAAGACAGAGGTGGGAGAAGTAAACGGCTTGTCAAATTAACAGTTGAGGGAAGAACTCTATTAGATCAAACGATCTTAATTCGAATGGAATTTTATAAGCGATTACTTAAGAATAGTCAGCTTTGAATGATTTTGATGCGGTCTTAATTTCTTCAAAGCGGGAATATTTTTTATTACAATTGTTATCACCTACTGCTTAGTCACCAAGGTCTTGATATATTTGTGTTTTAATCATTTTAATTAATAATTATGAAACCAAGTTTAGTAATATTGGCTGCGGGCCTAGGGAGTCGATATGGAGGCATCAAGCAGTTAGATGGATTTGGACCTAAGGGTGAAAGAATTATAGATTATACAGTACATGATGCACTTGAAGCTGGTTTTGGTAAAATAATATTTGTCATACGAAAAGAAATAGATACTGAATTTAGAGCGGCCATACTTGATAAATGGCAGGATAAAGGTGATTTTGAGGTGGTTTATCAAACCTTAGATGCGATTCCAAAACCATATACAGTTCCTGAAGGTAGGGTGAAGCCTTGGGGCACAGCGCATGCTGTTTGGATGGCTGCATCCGTCGTTAACGAGCCCTTTGGGATTGTAAATGCGGATGATTTTTATGGTAAGGAATCGTTAAAATCATTGGCAACCCATTTAGAAGGTCTTGATGATTATGAGCTTAGCGGTTGTATGGTGGGTTATGAATTAGAGAAAACGATAACAGACAATGGTACCGTTTCTAGGGGCGTCTGTGAAATAGATGCGCAACAATATTTAAAGGTAATTACCGAAAGAACAGCTATAGGGCGTGCCGCTGACGGAAATATATATTATGAAGAAGAGGGAAAGCGTGTTCAGCTGAATAGACAGTCTACTGTCTCAATGAATTTGATGGGTTTTACTTCTTCCATATTTAAAGAGATAGCAGCTGGTTTTGATGCCACCTATCAGGCCAGCAAAACCAATCTTAAAGCAGAGTATTACATCCCTTTAGTCTTAAGCAGCTTGATTGAACAAGGAATTAAAATTCCCGTTCTTAGGACCGATGATCACTGGTTTGGTGTCACCTACAGTGAGGACAAAGCATGGGTCAAATCGCAAATCAAGCAATTGGTTGCAGATAGAATTTATCCAGATGACCTCTTCAAATAATGCTTGAAATCATCAATCAATTTAGCATCCAAGGTGCCATAAAAAGCTATGAAAGATTGGAAAGAGGTCATATCAATGATACTTTCAAGGTAGTCACCACCGATGAGGAATATTTGTTCCAAAAAATCAATCATAAAATATTTAAGGATGTTTCCGGCATGATGGAGAACATTCAGAGAATTACGGAGTATCTACCTTTAGCTTATGATCGATTAGGAATTACCTCACAAGAAACTTTGCGACTTATTCAGACCCATCGCTCAGAAAATTTCGTTCATCATGAAGAGGGCTATTTTAGAATGTTTGATTTTAAATCTCATTTGAAGTCGCTTGATGTGCCTGAGTCGGATGAGCAAATTTTTGAAGGTGCCAAGTCCTATGGTTTTTTTCTTAGGGCCTTATATGATTTTAGTCCTTCCGATTTGTCGGTGACCCTGGCGGATTTTCATAATTTGGACTATAGAATACGTAATTTCAAGGAGGCCAAGGCGAAAATTAAAAATGTAAAAAGTCATCCTGCAGCCGATCAAATAGCTAGGGTGACTTTGCTTTCCCATCAACTGCTACCTATTTGGAATTTAGATGCGCTATCTTTAGTACGGAAACGAGTGACCCATAATGATACCAAATTCAATAACGTGTTGCTTAATCAGCTGAATAAAGGTTGTTGCGTGATTGATTTGGATACCGTCATGCCCGGTATTGTTCATTATGACTTCGGTGATGGCATTCGGACAACGGCATCTACTGCTGCCGAAGATGAGCCAGATTTGCAATGGGTAACCTTAGATCGTGATCGATTTTCGGCTTTCAAAGAAGGTTATTTAGAGGGTGCCAAAGATGAATTAGATGCTACTGAAATACAGTTTCTGCCCTTGAGTGGAGCTTACATGGCGTTCATTATGGGATTAAGATTTTTGACTGATTATATGGGGGGCAATACGTATTATAAAATTGATCATCCAAATCATAACTTGGATCGATGCAAAAATCAATTTAAATTATCTCAAGAGATCATTCATCAGTTAAAGGATTTGAAATAATTTTCATGTAACTATGAAAGCTACATCAACCCTTAATATAGTCGAATTAGGCATTGCTATTTTGGTTATGAGTACTTCAGGTGTACTGGGGAAACAGATTGACCTACCTGTGGTTTTGATCATTTGGTCTCGTTGCCTTTTAGGTGCAATTGCCCTTTTTTTGATACGTCTTATCTTCAATAATTCATGTCATATATCGAGGTCAGATCGTACTAAAATGATACTTCCCACCTTGTTGATGGGTGTTCATTGGCTTGCTTACTTTTATGCACTCAAATTATCTAATGTGGCCATTGGCATGCTTACACTTTTCACCTATCCTTTGATGACCTCAATTCTTGAACCGGTTTTATTAAAAGACTCAATGGTTAAGCGACATTTACCTTTAACCTTGATTACTTTGGTAGGTATCTATTTCTTGATGCCTAATTTTGATATGAATGATGACCTTACCGTAGGTGTTTTATTTGGCTTATTAGCAGCCCTTTCTTATGCCATCAGAAACATATTGATACGTAAGCATATTGAAGTCATTAGTGGTTCATTGTCTATGGCCTATCAGCTTTTGGGCTTAAGCATAGTTCTCGGTCCTCTATTATTCTTTTATCCTCTTGAACAAAATCAATATTTTCTTGAAAATACGGGTGAGCTATTCATTTTAGGTTTCGTTACCACTGCAGTTGGCCATACATTGTTTGTGAGAAGTTTTAAATATTTTTCGGTAACTACGGTAAGTATTATGAGTAATTTAACCCCGGTATTAGGGATTGGATGGGGGATGATTTTTTTGAGTGAGATGCCAAATAAAGATATTTATATAGGTGGATCTGTCATTTTATTGGTAACCTTAGTAGAAATATTTTTTAATACTAAACTTGATAAAAAAAACCAATCTTAAGATGGATAAGCTCATTTTAAATGGCTTTATACTTGAGAAGAATCCATTTTATTTGAGACCCTATTATTTTAGCTTTCCTTCAGCGTCCAATTCAATCAATTCATAACCTAATTTTTTTAGACGTTTCAAATTTCCGACACCATCACCTACGATGACTATATAAAATTGATTAAGGTTCAGGTATTTTTTGGCCAGTGCGTTGAGCTCTTCTTTAGTTATACGGGCAATTAATTTACTTTGATCATCAATAAAAGATTTGTCAAGGTCGTAATGAATGATACGCCTTAAAAAAGATGATTTTTGCCAAGGCGTTTCATAATCCAGAACTTCTCTTTGTCCGATTGAATTTTTCATAAATTGAAGCTCATCATCTGTGATGCCTTTTTCGCGATAACCTTCAATTTCTTGAATGATTTCATAAATGGCACTATCCGTTGCAGCAGCCAAAACACCTGAATAGACAGAAAATGATCCAGGTTCATCAGAGGCCGAAAAATAACTTCTTGCACCATAGGTCCATCCTTTGTCTTCTCTTAGATTAAGATTGATTCTACTATTGAACGCTCCACCTAAGGTGTAATTCATTAAGTATGACTTGAAATAATCTCCCGTTGGAGTATAGGTGAGATCTGTAACATAACCGGCTCTAATTTCAGATTGGGGAGCTTCTGGTTTATCTACAAAATAAATTTTCAATTTCTCTGGAGTCGAGGTTTTAGGTAGTTTTGGAATTTCAACATTTTTATTTTCCCAATCGTGAAGAAAGCCGAGTTTATCCACTAAATCTATTAAATTTTGATTATTTAGAGCACCTACAATCACTAAATCTGAGAGGTTAGGAGAGTAATAATTATTGTAAAAATTAATGACATCATCTAATTTTATATTAGCTATAGTTTCCTCAGATCCATTGGAAGAAATAGAATAGATATGATTTTCCCCATAGATCAACTGATAATAAATATCATCTGCAATACTCGAAGGATCCTCCTGACCTGCTTTGATGCTCTCTAGTTGTTGTTTGTAAATGCGATCAAAATCTTTTTGTTTAAACGCGGGATGGAGTAATATTTCTTCCGCCAATTGTAGGGTTTCATCAATGTTTTTATTGAGGGTGTTGATACTTATATAAGTACCGTCATCGTCTGAGCTAACATAAATGCTACTTCCTAATTTGCGCAACTCTTCTTGAATATCCTCAGAAGAATATTTTTCAGTGGACTCATTCAACATTCCAGCTGTAAGTGATGCCAATCCGCTTTTTGAGGGATCATACGCGTCTAGTCTGTGACCTCCGTTGAGGGTTAATAATAAAGAGGTTGTGGGAATCTCATTATTTGCAGTACCAATGATTTTTAAACCATTTTCGAATGAGGCTTCCCAGTATTCCGGTACCTTCAATATAGGTCGAGGACCAGCAGTAGGTTGAATACTGCGATCAAAAAGGTCTTTGGCTTTTTGATAGGTTAAGTTGCCATAATCAATCTCTTCGAAGCTATTTATGGTATCCAAGCCGTTGAAGAAATTATCGGCCTTGGCCGGTAGTACTTCTTCACTTGGCAAGTAACTCATGATTACACCAGATTTTTCCTTGATGTATTTATTAAATACCCGCATGACGTCTTCTGCGGTAACGTCTAGATATCTTTGTAAGTCTTGATGGATCAAATTTGGTTTCCCAAACATGAATTGATAATTGGCTAATTGGGATACTTTTCCACTTACGCTTGCCAAACCATTGATGACATCCGATTCACGACCTGCTTTGAATTTGATTAAATCGATTTCATTCACTCCTACTGCTTCAAATTCGTCAAGTGTATTCCGTATTTCGACTTCAAATTCAGCTAATGTTTGTCCAGGATAAGGAAGAACGATCAGAGAGAATTCTCCGGCATGCTCAGCTGCGGGGTGTGAAGCAGAAGCTTGAATCGCTTTTTCGGTTTCTACAAATTTTTTGAATAAGAAAGAGCTTTGACCGATACCTAGTATGTCAGCAAGACAATCTAGTGCAGCCTCATCAGGATGCATTCTTGGCACCGTAGGGTAAGTCATCATGATTGCTGGGAAACGAATATTATTATCTATGTGTGAGATGTATCTATCCGATTTGATTTGAGCAGTGGCCAATTTCATATTTTCCACCTTTGGCCCGGCGGGAATGGGGCCAAAATATTTTTCTACCATGGCAAGTACCTCTTGAGGATTGATGTCACCTCCTATGGTAATTGAGGCATTATTAGGCCCATACCAACGTAGAAAAAAATTCTTTAAATCACTTAAAGAGGCCCTGTCAAGGTCTTCAAGGTACCCAATGGTACTCCAAGAGTAGGGGTGCCCGTACGGATAAAGGGCGGCAATGGTTTTTTCATTCCACAGACCATAAGGACGGTTTAAATAATTTTGTCCTTTTTCGTTTTTAACAGTTGCACGTTGGATTTCAAATTTTTCTTGGGTGACTGCATCTAGGAAAAACCCCATGCGATCAGCTTCCAACCAAAGCATAGACTCCAGTTGATTACTCGGAACCGTTTGATAATAATTGGTACGATCTCTGTTAGTTGAACCGTTTAAAGTACCCCCAGATTCTGTCACAATTTTAAAATGGGCATCGTCGGCGACATTATCGGATCCTTGAAACATCATATGTTCGAAAAAATGGGCAAATCCTGATTTTTTAATTTCTTCTCTGGCTGAACCCACATGATAAGTGACGTCAATATGTATCAAGGGATCGGAATGATCCTCATGGAGGATTAAGGTCAAACCATTGGACAATTCATACTTCTCATAAGGGATGATAATGTCCTTGTCGCTTTTATTGATTTTCTCAATAAGTTTGGTCTGCCCGTAGCCTACCGAAATCACAATTATTTGAAATACTGTTGTTAATAAGAAATTCCTCATTTGTTTATTTGAATTAATTTAGATAAAATGACGTCGGGTAGTTGATTGTGGTTCTAAGAATGTCACTCCCAGGATTAGACAAATTCTTTACTTTATTTAAAACAATTTCAAATATAGGATAAAAACCCACTGATATATTTACTTATCGCCCAGAATATTTAAATCAAATTTATCGATAGTGGGATCATGGTGAGCTTCACGCATGATCGCTTCCATCTCGGCTACCTGATTGGGATGTTGATCACTTATGTCGGTTTCTTCACGCGGGTCTTTACTTAAATCATAGAGGGCTGTGGTTACATTACCTTTGTGCAGATCTTTTCGAATGGCCTTCCACTGTTTTTTACGTACCGCTTGTTGCCCACCGTAGGCTGGAAACTCCCAATAGAGATAGTCATGTTCTGATTGCTTTTTGCCATGAAGTGTGGGTAGAAAACTAATCCCATCGCGCTGTTCAGCATCGCTATATCCCACTACTTCCGCCAATGTGGGAAAGACATCCCAAAAGGCAGACACATGTGTAGTTATCGTATTGGCCCGAATTTGATTGGGCCAAGTGGCAATCATGGGTACGCGAATGCCGCCTTCATGTGTAAATCCTTTTCCCCAACCTCTTCCCGTATTAAAAGGGCCAGCACTATTGAAATGATGTGGATCTACGCCACCGACGTCATACGTGGGTCCATTGTCACTTGTGAAAATAATTAAGGTATTGTTATATAATCCGAGGGCTTTAAGTTGATCGACGAGCTCACCCACTTGTTGGTCGAGATAACTAATCATGGCAGCGTAGGTCGCTCTTGGATATTGATTGGGAAAGTAGCTCTTGCCTCCTGTATAGGGTAATTCGGCGCCTATTATCTCATGATATCTGGTTTGGTATTTTTTAGGTATTTGTAACGGCAAGTGTGGTAGGGGCGATGCATAATAGAGGAAAAATTGATTTTCTTTATTTTTCTCAATGAAATTAAGGGCCTGTTCATGCATCAAGGAAGGTGCATATTGCTCTTGCTCAAAAGCGCTATACGATTTGGAATCATTGGGATCAGCTAAAGAATCTAAGCCCTTTCCTGGAGAGATTATTTCGTTATTAAGCTCTATTTTTTGTTCATTTTCCCATAAATGTTTGGGATATAAATTGTGCGCTTGTCTTTGGCAATTATATCCATAAAAATAGTCAAACCCCTGCTTGTTTGGGGCCCCACCGGTACCCGGAGCACCCAGGCCCCATTTGCCCACCAAGCCTGTGGTGTATCCACTTTCTTGCAACATTTTCGCTAAAGTAAAAGTAGTATCTGGAATAGGTCTTTGGCCCTCCAATGAGGCATCAGCAACGGCTGCGGCATAATTCCAAACATCTCCCCGTTCAGCCCACTCATCGTTTCCTCTAATGTAAGCATGTCCTGAATGCAGCCCGGTGAGCAGCATGTATCTACTGGGCGCACAAACAGGTGAGCCACTGTAATGTTGAGTAAACCTCATGCCTTCACGCGCAAGTGCATCGATATGGGGTGTCTGGATAATTTTTTGGCCATATATGCCCAGCTCTCCATATCCTAAATCGTCGGCTAAAATGTAGATAATATTTGGACTGGGCGTATTTTCTTCAACAGAATTACATTGAAGTAAAGGTGAAATTAGTAACAAAATGAGGAGTAAGAATGAAATTTTCATAAGATTAAAAGGGTATGGTATTTACAACAAAATTTGCGTAACGGGTAGTTTTATTTCATACATGGCTTATTGGGAATATAAGGAAATATCATTTTGTCCTCCCGCCAACAAGTAGGTCATCAAATCTACAACTTCTTGCTCATTGAGTCGGTTTAATAACGCAGGAAACATTTGTGACTGATGGGTGAGTTTTTTTTCTTTTATAGTGGAGAGGTGAATTTTGGTCAACTTTTCGGGGGTCAAAGGGTTTAACATAATAAATAGAGAATCTATCGTCTCATCTATTATTTTCCCTACCCAACGATCGCCGTTATTTAGATAAATTTCACTCATCATATATTGATCGGATATTTCCGCATTCGGATTGATAATGGCATGTGCCATGTCTTTGACCGTAAATCTTGAGGCCAATTGGGTCAGATCTGGGCCAATGTTATTTCCCTTGTTTTGAATGCGGTGACAAGCTTGACATAATGCGGCCTCAAACATATGCTGTCCGTTGATATAATTTGGCCTGAGTTTTTTATTTTCCATTACATCTTCAACTTCTTTTATCTCCCAATTTTTTCCGGGGCCTTTGGGTACAGGAAGGTTAGCTAAAATATTTTGACCATATTGGCCCACCTGATAGCCTGACATTTTTTCAAACCTTGATCGTTCAGCTTTCGGTACATGATCAAGCGCATTGGAGAGTATTTTTAGTAAATATCCACGGTAACTGTTGCCACCCTCTCGATCCCAAAATTCATTGAACCCATTGAAATATTCGTTGCGCAACGTTGTATTCCATCCAACTTTGTAATGAGACAGTGCAGAAGTGAGTGCGATTTTATAACTTCTTGGTCTTCTTTTGCGCATGGCTTTGACAGCGGGGCCGTACATTTCACTTCTTTCTGCGAGACTGTCTGAAATAAGTATTTTTAAATGCTCTTCATCTATTTCTGACCAAAGGGTCATTATTTTTTCTACCCAAATTGAATGTTGTGTTTTACTGAAAAGGGCAGCTAATTCTTCATTGATGAATTGATCTTTTGATGGAAAAATGGGTAGCCATTGATTTTCTAAAATGTCTGTATTGAGATTATTATTTCGGATGATTAACAGCGCTTCTGCTCTGAGAATGCTCAGCTGCGCTGAGGGAGTGAGTGGTGTGGATTCGACCTGACTGAGCAGGTCAAAAAGATGCTGCTGTAGCACGTGGTTGTTGGATCTCGCAACTGCCAAGGCATACTCAACTTTCTTATTAAATTCAGTATCCGAGTGTATGCGTGATGCCCATATTTCCACGCCATGATTCTCCAAGGCAATTCTGGCACTGTAGGCAATATAACGGTCACTGTTTCCAATGTTTTCCCAAACTAAATCATAATCAGCGACCAAACTGGTATCGTGATAGGTATCCAGTAATCTTCTTAATTCAACTTCTTTTCTTGGTGTTTCTTTTTGTTTTTTTTGATCCTTTTTATCTGACCAAACTCGGTAAAGTCCAGATTCTAATCTTCGTCCTCCTGTGGTAAAATACATGGCGCCATCAGCACCAAAAGTTAAATCAGTAAGAGGTAGAGGAACACCATTAAGAAATTCTGATGAAGTGGCTGTATAGCTGGCACCTGATGATTGTAATTCGATGTGATACATGGTTCCGAAACTCCAGTCGCAAACGAATAAACCCTTATTGAATGGAGCAGGAAAATCACTTGCTGCTGCAGAGACTACTCCTGTTGGACTTCCTTGCCCGACTTCAAGTATGCCTGGCAAATTATCTGGATAATACTTTGGCCATTTTGCTGAGCCAGTTCTCCACCCAAATTCTGAACCTGAAGTCACATGACATACTCGAACGGGACGGTACCAAGGCAGACCTAGATCCCACTCCATGTCAGAGTCAAAAGTGAATAATTCGCCCACTTCATTGAAGGCGATGTCATAGGCATTACGATAACCAGAGGAATAGATTTCCCAAAAGCTGCCTAAACTATCTGTTCTTGCAATCCAGCCACCGGGTGCTTGACGATCTGTAGCGTGACCGTTGGGGTCCTTCATAGACTTCAGCATTCTATCCTCGGCCCATGGACTGTGTGCTGTAGAAGTATAGTTGTTTGGTAAATCGGTATGGTTGCCAGCAATCACATAAATTAACTGGTCAGGACCGAGCTGTATTCCATGTGGCCCATGTTCACCCCAGCCATCTAATTGCTGTAAAAAAAGTGCCGAATCGAGTTGGCCATCTTGGCTGCTATCAAACAATCGATACAAGCCACTGTTTTGAATGTTACGGTCATTCATCATCACGTAGAGACTGTTGTGAGACCAAAGTAATCCTTGGGCCTTACCTAGATGATTGAAATCAAGTGGGGTCACTTGTATGGAGTCTTTGCTACCTATTTCTGGCATTTTCAGCCAATATATTTGACCGTATTGATCTGAGGAGACAAATAAATTTTCTTTTACGTGCGTCAGAGATACCCAGGAACCCAGGCTATCTGCAGTAGGAGCAAGGAGTTTTTCTATTTTGAATCCTTCGGGAACTTCCACATGGGTTTGGTTAGTATATGGGTCTTGGCAGGAATAGAAAATGATCAAAGTAAAAATTAATCTGATTGTTTTCACAAGGTTATGGTTATATTTAAAAAAATAGTTTAGCAGAAATATTTATATTTTATTGCGATTAATTGTTCATTAACATAACTAATTACCATTAATATCGCTATAATTAATTAAAAATTCAATAAAACTGACATGAACGATAAAAACAGATTATTCTACGGGAGTTGTTTTGCCCTAATCACAACAGCACTTTCCTTTAGTATTCGAGCAGGAATCCTCCCCCAGTTGGGACAAGAACTAAATTTAACGGCGGAGGAATTAGGTTATATTAATTCGATGTGGTTTTTAGGATTTCCTATATCTATGGTGATTGGAGGCTTGATCTACCATAAGGTGGGCGGTGCTAGAATTATGCAATTCGCAGTTTTTTCCCATGGCTTGGGCATTTTATTAACTATTTATTCAGGGAGCTATATGGGTTTACTGATTTCTACCCTCTTGATAGGTTTGGGTAATGGATGTACTGAGGCCGCATGCAATCCTATGATTGCAGATGTTTACGAAGGCCGCTTGATGAGTAAAATGATGAATCGTTTCCATATGTGGTTTCCTGGAGGTATTGTGATAGGGAGTCTTTTATCACAATTTATGACTGGATTGGAGCTCAATTGGGAAATGCAGATTTGGGCGATAATGGTTCCCACTTTGATCTATGCCTATCTTTTCTTTGGTCAGTCCTGGCCGGAAGCGAAAGTCAAGGAGGCGGCAACGCTATCTGGCAATTTCAGTGCCATGCTTAGTCCTTTGTTTATTTTTATGATGGTGTGTATGGCATTGACAGCGATCACAGAATTTGGTCCCCAACAATGGGTAGGCTTGATTCTAGCTAAAAGCGGGGCGCAACCTATGATTATTTTAGCACTAGTGACGGGCTTAATGGCAGTTGCACGATTTTTTGGAGGAGAGATTGTCCATAGGTTTGACCAAACGGGTGTGCTTTTAGGCTCTGCGGTTTTAGCGACCATTGGGGTATATCTTTTCAGTACCCAAACAGGAGCCATGGCCTATGTTGCAGCGGTATTTTTCGCTTTAGGCGTGGCGTATTTTTGGCCTAACATGATAGGGTTTATAGCAGATAAAATCCCAAAAAGTGGCGCCCTTGGGATGTCTATTGTAGGCGCGGTGGGTATGTTCTCTACTTCAATTTTCCAGCCCATTATAGGAAGCTGGATTGATCAAGATAAGGCAGCTACTGCTGCATTGGGATTCACAGGAGATGAATTAGAATTGGTGGCTGGTCAAGCTACTTTAGGAACCATGGTAGTGCTTCCTGGGATATTAATAGTATTGTTTACCCTACTGTTCTTTTGGGTAAAGAAATTAAACCTTAAAGCGGGATAAAATCTCTAAGCAAGTCACAAAAAAATAATGGGTATTTCCTAGAATGTTCTTTGCTAGGTGCCCTTCTTTTTCTCTTGAGATTACATCAAGGCTTGTTTCCAGTCATCGATGAGGTCTTCAATATGCTCAATTCCTAAAGACAGCCGGATTAGATTGTCAGGAGTTTGACTTTCGACCCCTTCTACTGATTTCCGATGCTCTACCAGACTTTCGACTCCGCCTAAACTGGTGGCTTGCCTGAAATGGTTCAGTTTGTTGACGATGGCAAGGGTTTGAATTTCATTTCCATTGATTAGTAAGGAGAGCATACCTCCAAATCCACCCAGCATTTGTTGCGCTGCAATTTCATGATTGGGGTGGTCTTTTAATCCTGGATAGAGTACGCGATGGACTTTTGGATGTTCGACCAACCAATCAGCCATTTTCTGGGCATTCTCCGTTTGTTTGGTGACCCTGAGGTGCAATGTTTGAATGCCTCTCGAAATGAGCCAACAGTCGAAGGGGGATGGTATGGCTCCCATCTGTATTTGAATAGATTGGATGCGATGTGCTAGGGCTCCAGACTCTTTGAGAATGATGCAGCCTCCCAAAGCATCACTATGGCCTCCCAAATATTTAGTAGTTGAATGGACAACGATGTCAGCGCCAAGGTCTAATGGGTTTTGAAGGACGGGGGTGGGCCAAGTATTGTCGACGGCAAGTAATATTCGATGTTCATGAGCCAGTTTACTTAAGCCTTGAATGTCTGATATTTTGAGTTGAGGATTAGATGGAGATTCAATCCAAATGAGGCGGGTATGCTCGGTTAGGGAATGGGAAACTACCTCTATGTCAGACATATCGACGAAACTATAAGAGAGACCCCATCTGGAGAACACCTCCTTCATGAGTAGCTTAACGTTAAAATACACATCATTTGGTAATATGACGTGATCCCCTGTTTTTAAACTTTGGAACACGGCGCTGATGGCAGCCATGCCCGATCCGAAAGCAAAGCCAGCCATACCATTTTCAAGTGTTGCAATGCTTTTTTCTAAGGCCCTTCTATTAGGGTTGTCATTTCTACTGTATTTGTAGCCCTCTTGATACTGACCTTCGAGATTTCGTTCAAAAGTAGAAGACAAGTAAATAGGTGGACTTACGGCGTGCACTTCATTCAAGATATTTTTCGTACTTTTTAAGGCACGTGTTTCAAATTTCAAATTTTGATATTTTTTTGGCACGTTATTTTTTAAGTTAATTCAGGAAAATGAGGTTGATGCTTTGTTATATGAGATAAATTAATCACTTTCTACCATCAATTAAAGTCTGATAAGGATCTGAGGTAATGGCTTTGAGGCATCCTAAAGTTAATTATTTTGGATGATTTAACAAAGAATTAAAGAGCCGAGAGCAAACCCCGAATGTTCCAATTGATACTTATTTGATTATTGGTTCGGGACCTCAAGCTACTCCAATTGTCCTCAAGGCCACTGTACTCCCAATCTCCATTGACAAAGGCGGGCCCAGCATCACAGCCGATGACCATTTGTGTTTCATTGATTTGGTACCTTAGACTGATCCAAAGGTCAGCACCGGCGATCATTAAACCCTCAGTTAAATCAAATGTATTCCAACTATTTGCGACGGTACCGGTGAGACGCTCTTCATACAATAGGGTTTGAGGTTTATTACTTAATCGACCATTTTCATAAATTCTGAGGGTCAAATCATCAGGGACATAGGTGATATGAAATTTGATAGATTCGAGGATGCGGCCTTGGAAAGGTAACAGGTCTCGACTTTCAAAACGGATGGTGGATTCATGGAGTCCCTCAGAAATTTGAGGGGCTGATATATTGGCCCCATCATAGTGGATGACATCCCCTTCGTCCAATGGGATGTCAACCGTTGCTTCTCCACAGGAAAAAGCAAAAATTGCAGTGATGATCAGTATAATATAGATTCTGATTTCAAACATTAATTATCATAAGTCAATAATCATGCCTAGTAATCATTATTGGTCTTTAAGTTTTTTGACAGAAAGAAATTGGGTGAGATTTTCTTTGGCTTGAAGGTCATCTGGATATTTCGTATCAGAGGATGGCGTTGTGGGGATTTCTGGAATATGTAAGGTTTGCGTTGGGAAGGCGAAATTGACTTTTAAAGCATTTCCTAACTTCAAAATTTCCAATAAAATTTCATGCCTTGCTTTCAATTCTTGGGACCAATCGGGGACTTCAAAAAATATGTAAAACATAATATTGAGTGAATGCGCTCCCATATCATTGAAAAAAATATTATTGTGATCGCGATTGGTATCTGGATGTCGATTGACAATTTCTTTTAACCCGTCTATAAAAACCTCAATCAATGCAGGTGGGGTGTCATAATTAATGCTTAACGTGGTGTAAAACCTTCGATAGACTCGAAGGCCATGATTATTAATGGTGGCATCTGCTAATTTTCCATTGGGTACGGTGACTAGAGAATTTGAAAAAGTTCTAATTCTTGTGGACCTAAGTCCCACTTCTTCTACGGTACCATCAACCCCATCGGTAGTAATCCAATGACCAATTAGAAAAGGCTTGTCTATAAAAATCATCACAGAACCGAAGAAGTTTTTGATGGTATCCTGTGCCGCCAAAGCAAAGGCCAAACCACCGATCGATAAACCTGTCAATAAGGGTAAAATAGAAATATTCAAGCTTTGGAGAATCGCCAATGTTCCAAAAGCCACTACAAAAACGCGCAAGGATTTTCTTATAATAGGAACTAACTGATCATCCATCGTATTTTTGGTCTGAGCAGCTTTCATTTCTAGATAGAGTCCAATGAATTTAATTAACCGAAAGGCTGTAATGGTGAAGAGTAAGGGAATGGCCGCCCTTATTGATGTAGCCAAATAGAAGGAGAGCGTAGCAGGTAGTTGAAGTATGGGAAAAAAGAAGGACAGAAGTAAGATGATGATGAGAAAGCTTAAAGGTTTTATAAGAGAAGTCATCTCTTCTGCTGAAATGGTAGTGACCTTTAATTGGTTTATGATTTTTTGAGCAAACTTCCCAATAAGCTTACTTAATAATTTATGAATGACAAAGGCTGTGAATATGAAAAAAAGGCCGGCTAAATATTGATTCACGGTCAATCCAAAATATTGATTAGCATGTGATGAATCCATAATATCAAGCAGTGTATTGCCCCCAAAGGAGAAAAGGTTATCATGGAGCTGCAATACATTTGTAACACTCTCTTTTGGAAAGATCCAAATACCATTGATTCTTTTTAGGTATAATAAAGGATAATTTTCATTGAGTTTATAAATGTGAAGTTGGGAGGTGCTGTCTATGTAATCGGGGTTTTTTGAAATTTCTTCCAGCTTGATCGAGATACCTTCACCTTTGATCAGTTGGATTAATTTTTTAGGAAAATCTGTGGAATCGTTACTTATTAATTCAGCACATTTTTTGAGTAACGAAGGGTTAAAATGTGCTGATTGAGAATAAAAATTAAAAGATTTAATGGTTTGATAAGGCGTACTTAAATCAAACATTACGGTGTCTTCTGTCAAGGATTGTGATTGACCAACTCCAATGATTAAAAAGCTAAAAAATAAAGCCAAAAATATTTTTTTCATCTAATTATGATTTAAGCCAACACCTGTGCTTTTACCTTTTTAAATTTGCTTTACAAACTTAGCAAAAATGACTCAGCAGAATCCTTTTTTTCGTCCATTTGAAACATCTTTTCAAATGGCACCCTTTAATTTAATAAAGAACGCCCATTATTTACCTGCCATTCAGCGAGGTATTATTGAAGCGAGAACTGAAATTACTGAAATTACTGAGCATCTGGATCCACCCACTTTTGAAAACACTATTGAGGCACTTGAAGCTTCTGGAGTACTTTTAGATAGGGTTTCCCAGGTACTGTTCAATTTGAATTCTGCAGAAACTTCCGATGAAATACAAAAGATCACACAGGAGGTATCTCCTTTGCTCACTTCTTTTAACAATGAGATAAAGCTAAATAAAAAACTTTTTGAACGGGTAAAATTTGTTTATGACTTGAATGATGTGCTCTCTGATGAGGAAGGTATGCTTTTGGAAAAAACGTACAAATCCTTTGCTCGAAATGGGGCAGGACTTGATTCAAAGAGTCAAAACAGGTATAAAGAGATTACCGTAGCGCTGTCGAGTCTGGCCCTGAAATTTGGTGAGAATGTATTGGCAGAAACTAATAATTATGAATTGGTTCTCAACAAGAAAGAAGATCTAGCGGGTTTACCTCAAGATTTGATTGACCGGGCCAAGTCACTGGCCGTTGGAAAGCAATGGCCAGATAAGTGGATATTCACCTTGCAGGCACCTTCGTTCATCCCTTTTATGGAAAATGCGGATCATCGAGGTTTACGTAAGCAATTGTTTATCGCCTACATGCAAAAAGCATTTAAAGAAGGCGCCAATGATAATCGAAATTTGGTTTTGAACATTGTAAAGCTTAGAGCGGAGATGGCGGAACTTTTAGGATACGACAGTTACGCGAGTTATGTTCTGGAAGAGCGAATGGCAGAAACTCCTACTAGAGTACAGGATTTTCTTGATGATTTATTGCTAAAGTCAAAAGTAAAGGCGGTTCAAGAAGTCGATGAAGTAAAGGTATTCATGAGAACCCTAGGTATCGACTATGAACTGGAGCGATGGGATTGGGCTTATTATGCAGAGAAGTTGAGGAAAAAGAAATTCGATTTTGATGATGAGTTACTCAAGCCTTACTTTAAGCTTGAAAAGGTCATCAATGGAGTATTTAAAACGGCTGAGAAATTATTTGGCTTGACTTTTAAGCTCAATGATCAAATTCCTATTTATCATGAAGAGGTCAAGGCTTATGAAGTTTGGGAAGGTCAAGAATTAAAGGCCATTTTCCTCGCAGATTATTTTCCAAGGTTGGGAAAGCGTCCAGGTGCATGGATGACTTCCTATCGAGGTCAGAAAATAGTGAACGACCAAAGAATTATTCCACAGGTCAGTATCGTATGTAATTTTACACCCTCTACCAAGAACCGTCCTTCACTTTTAAAGTTTGATGAAGTTAAAACTTTATTTCATGAGTTTGGGCATGCGTTGCATGGGATGCTCGCAGATACTAAGTATGAAAGTTTATCTGGAACCAGTGTGCCATGGGATTTTGTAGAGCTGCCTTCTCAAATTCTTGAAAATTGGTGTTACGAACCGGAATGTTTGCGTCTTTTTGCCCATCATTATGAAACGGAGGAGATCATTCCGTCAAAGTATATTGAACGGATTAAATCTGCCGCCACTTTTCATGAGGCGTATGCAACGATGAGACAGTTGAGCTTTGCGATTTTAGATTTATCTCTTCACAACCAAACCTACACTGCTGCTCAGAAGATGGACCCCATTGATGAGTTAGAAAAAGAAATTTTAGCACCGACCAATCTTTTTCCTGATATTCCCAATACCAATATGAGCGTTCAATTTTCTCATATTTTTGCTGGGGGTTATGCTTCAGGCTATTATAGCTATAAATGGGCAGAGGTACTAGATGCTGATGCTTTCGAGTGCTTTAAGGAAAAGGGTATTTTCGACTTCAAGACGGCTAAGTCTTTCAAAGATTGTATTTTGAGCCAAGGGGGAACGCAACGCCCGATGGAGCTATATGAGAAATTTAGGGGAGCGGAACCCACGGTAGACGCGCTTTTGAGGCGGGCGGGCCTGCTGGTGTCTGATTCAAAATGAAGGGCTCATATTATTGAAGGCTAGGTCGGCGATCCTATCTTGTGGGTGATTTACGAGCCTGCTTATACCTTTCATACCCCATGAAATCATTTAGGGCTTTGTGAGTAAGTGAGGAGTGTTGTCTCATCGATCAAATAGATTTCTTGCTGCTTAGATTTACCTCGATTATACATCTCGATGGGATGTGAGCTAGGGAGCGATGGGCTGGTGAGCAAGTTCCCTTTTAGGTCAAAGAGGCTCATATATCCGTCTTTAATAGGGTTTAAAACAATATAGTCACCCTGATTGCCATTACTGAAAAATTGAACGCGTACTTTTTTGTCAAGTGAGTGATTTTTTTCGAAGTAGATTTCATCTTGATCATTGACTAAAGTGATTTTATTATGGGTCGCTTTAGAGATTACATATTTATTATTTTTTGAGTCATTAAGTAGGGTGAATTGGGTGTCAGTTGCTGGCTTATATAATTGTTTTTTGTGTAGTATTTCACCTTTAAGATTCACCTGAATGAGGGTGCCATTTTCAGTAAGTAGGTTCCAATGAGATGATTTGAAATTACTTCCCATGCGCAGGTGGTAATCGCTTGCTATATTGAGATTTAATTTGAGTGGGAATCCACTATAAATCTTAGCCCGTCTGCTAAGTAAAATGATTTCACCATTGGCCAATACAACCGTATATACATCGGTACCGCCGATCCTGAAATGGCGCATGGATCCAATGATATCCTTCTCAAAATGATAAGGATTCCATCCTTCCAGAGGAGTTCCATCCTTATCCGTGATGAAGGCATCTCCCCCATGTGTGGTAATTGAAAATCGGTAGTTTCTTTGTTGATCGTAATCTACAATTTCCAAACTTTTGAGATGGGGTGCTAAGTATTTCGGAAAGTTCGCTACATTTTGACCTGTTCTATCTATCACATAGAGAGAATCACTGGTTATGAAGGCATATTGAAGCTTTTTGTTTTTATAAAAATCTATTTGATGTATGGTGCCTACTATAGGTAGGAAGAGGGGTCGTTGCCAGCTTATTTGAAAATCCGTATCGACCAGATAGATTTCTTTGTTGCGGTCTTGAACAATGATTTCATTGCTCCCATTTCTATGGTTTGTTACTAAATAAGGCTTGGAAATTAAGGAATGGTCAAATTCAAGGGTATTTGTTTTTATTAGATGGCTGTTTCTTTCGGAAGATGGGCTATTCTTTTCAATGAAAATACTGGTAAAATATTTATCATCAATACTGGAAAATTGGATGGCAAGATGTCCAAAGCTTTTGAAAATCATCTCTGACATTATAAAATCATTTTGCCATTGTGGCGGCATTGTGTGAAACAAATGGTCCCAAGATTCGGCACCATTGACAATGAGGGTATAGGGAGAAGCTTTGTTAATTTTTTTCAGGAACTTTTTCTTACTTAATGATTTCCCCCATGTGTTTTCATTTAAAATATCAGATAAAAATTCTTTTAATACAGGGAGGTTTGGACTTATAAAAACATAGTTTTCGAATGAACTGTAATAGCCTTCAGGAAGATCTTTTGCGATCTCACCAAATAATAAAGCAGGCAGATTTTTTTTAGGAAGTCGACGGATGTCATGTTGATTGTACTGCTCAACAAAAAAGTGATCTGATCGTTGATTTGGTATTTGTTTTGCTATCGCATCTATATAGTGAATGAGGCCCTCACTATTTTTACAGGCTACAATAAGGATGGGAACTTTTTGTCCATCCCTGAATTGGATGGCACGACCCATTTCTTGATCTAAAAATTTCATTGCATCTTGGGGATTTATAGATCGTTCGGAACGGAATGTTTTTTGATTAAGGTGGTCCGTGTTTTTCTGTTGATTTCGCCATAAATAAGGATCTTGAAAACTAAAATGGTGAAGCATTGAAGTACGGTTACTAATGACGTCTGACATATCTAGTGGAGCACCGATGACGCCTTTGATCATTTGTAAGGCTTTACTACTGTCAGCAAATGAAAAGCCACTTAAACTGATGTGGCTATTTTCGATATTAAGATCTAAAAAAGCAGAGGTTAAAAAGTTTTTATCGAGATCATTGGTAGCAAAAGCCTGACTGACCTTAATGAAACCCTCGTAATTAAGGTAGAGATTACCTTCATCCTGTTTAATTTTTGTTATTTGCTGATGCTCAGCAAATACCTCTCTGAAGGACGGATAATTATCATCTCCGAAGGCTCTTATCGCATCCTCAACTAGATAGGGGGTAAAGCTGGCAATGAAATAATTATCATAAATAAGATAAGTCAAACGACTCTCAGTAAATGATAAGGAAACTTCATTGAGCTCAAAGCCTAAATAGGTTCGAGGTTTCTTCTCTAATGCCTTAGAAACAAGAGGGGTTATTAATTTTGATACCCCACCTAGAGTGGTCAGATCATTGATGGCAACTAAGTAAAGAAAGTCAAATTCATTTTTCCCTGTATTGTGAAGGCTTATCAATCCAGAAGTTTTATTGATAAAAGAGTAGAATGAGTTCAATCCCGTCAAGCGCTCTATTTTTTCGATGTGACCATGGAGCTTCCCTAAGCTAGGGATATTGATAAGTGATTGAAATGATTCGAGGTCTTGTAATCTGAGAAGTGTCGCACCTAGGTCATTACTTTCGTATACAAGACCGGAATTTTCTGGGACAAAATCCCATAAGTCAGCAGAACTTTTATGATCCCAAACAGCGTAAATAAAGTAACCTGAGATGAAGAATAATAAGGATCCAAAGAAGATAACTAAGCTTTTTTTCATAGCCACCTGACGCGTAAAATTTTCAATTAAAAGTTAAAACCCATCAAAGAGCAGAAAACAAAAAAAACCTCGCGTCTACGTCAAGGTTTTATTGAGTACCCTACTTTCTTTTAAGATTTTAAATTGGATCCAATGAATTCTCTATTCATCCGAGCAATATTGGTGAGACTGATGCCTTTGGGACATTCAGCTTCACAAGCTCCTGTATTTGTGCAAGCCCCAAATCCCTCTTCATCCATTTGAGAAACCATGTCTGTTACCCGCATTTCACGTTCCACCTGACCTTGAGGCAATAAGGCATATTGTGAAACTTTTGCTGAGACAAAAAGCATGGCTGAGGCATTTTTACATGCAGCCACGCAGGCCCCGCAGCCAATACAAGAGGCGGCGTCAAAAGCGTGATCTGCATCACCTTTGTTGATGGGTGTCGCATTGGCATCTTGCGTATTTCCGGAAGTATTTACAGAGATAAAAGCGCCGGCATGTTGTACTCGGTCAAAGGCTGATCGATCGATGATTAAATCTTTAACGATCGGAAACGCTTTGGCACGAAAGGGTTCAATGACGATGCTGTCACCATCTTTGAATTTTCGCATGTGAAGTTGACAGGTAGTGGTGCCTCCATCAGGACCATGCGGGCGGCCATTGATCTGCAAGGAACAAGATCCACAGATACCCTCTCTGCAGTCGTGATCAAAACTTACAGGCTCATCACCTTTCTCGGTAAGTTCTCTATTCAATACATCAAGCATTTCTAAGAATGACATATCGGAGGAAACCTCACTGATATCGTAATCAACAATCTTACCTTTGGTGGCGGCATTTTTCTGTCGCCAAATTTTAAGTTTTAAGTCCATCTCTTATGAATTTTACTAGCTCTTATTTGTAACTTCTTTCTTTTACCTCAATGTATTTATAATCAAGCATTTCTTTGTGAAGCTTTGCGTCTTTTGGGGCTCCATCATGCTCCCAAGCAGCTACATACTGAAAGGCTTTGTCTCTTTTGGCTTCACCTTCTGGTGTTTGGTGTTCTTCTCTGAAATGACCTCCACAGGATTCTTCTCTATTGAGCGCATCTTTTGCAAAAAGCTCTCCTAATTCCAAGAAGTCTGCAACCCTGCCCGCTTTGGCTAATTCCTCATTAAAACCCTCTAGGTCTCCGGGTACCTTTACTTCCTTGTAAAATTCGTCTCTGATGGCTTGGATTTCTTCGACGGCATCTTTGAGGTCTTTTCCATTTCTTGACATACCTACTTTATCCCACATGATTTTCCCCAATTTTTTATGAAAATAATCAACGGGTTTCGAGCCTTTGTTGTTGATGAAGCGTTCAAGTTGCTCTTGAACACCTTTTTCTGCAGCAGCAAATTCAGGAGTATCTACAGGGATTGCTCCGGTACGAATATCTTTTGCTAGGTAATTGCCAATGGTATAGGGAAGGACAAAATACCCATCAGCTAAACCTTGCATCAATGCTGAGGCACCGAGGCGATTGGCGCCATGTTCGGAAAAGTTTGCTTCTCCAATGGCATAGCAACCAGGAACAGTAGTCATCAAATCATAATCAACCCATACACCACCCATGGTATAATGCACCGCAGGGTAAATCATCATGGGAGTTTCATAAGGATTTTCGTCAACTATTTTTTCATACATTTGGAACAGATTGCCATATTTGGTGGCAATAATTTCCCTCCCCAACTCAAGAACTAAGGCTTCGTTATTTGCATCTTGGTGCGTGACCAGGGCTTTTTCTTTTCCGTATCTTATCACGGCCGCCGCAAAATCTAAATAGACCGCTTCGCCGGTAGCATTTACACCAAAGCCAGCATCACATCTTTCTTTTGCAGCCCTTGAAGCCACATCTCTAGGTACGAGATTACCAAAGGCTGGATAGCGACGTTCCAAAAAGTAATCTCTATCTGCCTCTGCGATAGCCGTTGGCTTCAGTGCTCCTGATCGGATGGCTTTTACATCTTCTTCCTTGGCAGGTACCCAAATTCGACCATCATTTCTTAAGGATTCAGACATCAAAGTCAACTTTGATTGATGATCTCCAGATACTGGGATACAAGTAGGGTGTATTTGAGTGAAGCAAGGATTCGCAAACCAAGCTCCTTTTTTATGAATTTTCCATGCTGCCGAAACATTACTGCCCATGGCAT
Source organism: Flammeovirgaceae bacterium UBA4465 (assembly GCA_905182655.1). GTDB lineage: Bacteria > Bacteroidota > Bacteroidia > Cytophagales > Cyclobacteriaceae > UBA4465. The sequence goes on along the minus strand of CAJJCN010000022.1, from coordinate 45,284 downwards.
TGGTTGACAAATAAAAGACATTACCATAGCCTCCAGAAGCGATCACTACGGCATGAGCCGAGTGTCTTTCAAGTTCACCCGTAATTAAGTTTTTGGCAATGATTCCCCTTGCTTTACCATCTACGATCACCAAATCCATCATCTCATGACGGTTGTACATCTTTATTTTACCCCTCGCTATTTGTCTATTCATCGCCGAGTAGGCACCTAATAGCAATTGCTGACCGGTTTGACCTTTGGCATAAAAAGTTCGAGAGACCAAAACGCCACCAAAAGAGCGATTATCCAACAAACCCCCATAATCTCTAGCAAAAGGTACACCCTGGGCAACGCACTGATCAATGATGTTGCCTGATACTTCTGCCAACCTATAGACATTTTCTTCCCGTGCCCTGTAATCACCCCCTTTTACGGTATCGTAGAAGAGGCGATAATCTGAGTCACCATCTCCCATGTAATTTTTCGAGGCATTGATGCCCCCTTGTGCGGCGATAGAATGTGCTCTTCGCGGAGAATCTTGAAAACAAAAAGCTTTGACATTGTATCCCAATTCTGCCAAAGAGGCCGCTGCCGAGCCCCCTGCCAATCCTGTGCCGACGACAATAACATCTATGAGTCGTTTATTGGCTGGGTTGACCAGATCAATTTTATTTTTGTAAGAAGTCCATTTGTCCTCAATAGGACCTTCTGGGGTTTTCGCAGGAAAATTTGCTCCTATTTTCATGTCAGTATTACTTAATGTGTTTTAGTTCAAAAATCAGCATCATATATGATTGTTGAGCATTTGGATTTAGTGATTGAAATGATGAAACAGTGCAATAAATACAAATGCCAATGGGACGACTACTGAAAAGGCCCAAGCCGTCTTTTTAATACCAGGTGTAAACTTATTGTTGACTCCCAAAGATTGAAATGCTGACTGAAAACCGTGTAATAAATGCATCATCAATAAGATGAAAGAGACGGCATAAAACCCAACCCGGAGCGGGTTTTCAAATTTGTGTACCAGTTCAGCAAAGTATCTGTGTTCGTCAGGGGCTTCGAAAGCAATATATTTATATTGTATTTCAGGGATCCAAAAATCATAGAAATGCAGTCCTAAAAAAGCCAAAATGACCAGTCCTGAATAAATCATGTTTCTAGAAAGCCAACTAGAATTTCCTTGATTATTTTTCATTTCATATTTGACGGGTCTCGCACTCTTATTTTGAAATTCCAGTACAAACCCCATTATAAAATGGAATAAGACCCCTAAAATAAGAATTGGCTGCATAATAAATTGTACCACGGGATTGGTGCCCATAAAATGTGAGGCTTCGTTATACATTTCCGCACTGACCACTGATAATAAATTAATCGCCACGTGTAGAAGCAGAAAAGAGATAAGGAAAAAGGCAGAGAGCGACATGGCTACTTTTTTTCCGATTGAACTCGATATAAAACTCATTGTGCTAATTTAATTTTAGATTTCATCAGGTTGAAACCAAAGTTATATTTAGATTGGTTATCTTCCAATGATCCAGGCTAATTTGATTTCGGTTTAGCGCTTAATTGTAGATAAAAATGATAGTTTCGTCTTTTGACAACTTATTTCTATCGTTTTTGGCCTTATTCTTGCACTTAAGTTTATTCGACAAAACATTTTCATCGTGAGAGCCCTATGGTTAAGGTTGGATTTAATATAATTTTAAAGGGTTAACGACGTTTATTTTATAGTCGATTATGAGCCTTGACTTCATTAAATATGAATTTTGCTAAATTTTTAGGAGCACTCTTTTTAATACAACTGCTTTGCTTTGAAGCGGTCAATGCCTCGCACATTAGAGCGGGTGAAGTGATTGCACGCAGAACCAGTAATTTGACCTTTGAATACGAATTTACGTTTATTGGATACAGGGATACTGATACGGGTATTGAGTTTGGCGGGGGTGACTTTGATTTTGGAGATGGTACGGTGATCTCTGGAGATTTTAATGTGCTAGAGACTCAATTAACTGCAAATATTGTGCGCGCAGAGTTTACTTTGGTCCATACGTATCAAGCGCCCAATAGCTATATTGTGAGCTATTCCGAGGAGAACAGAAATGATGGCATTGCCAATATGGAAAATTCTTTAAACACGCCATTTTATACTGAAACCCTCATTATTATAGATCCTTTTTTTGGGGTGAATAATACGCCTGTATTGACGGTTCCCCCCATTGATGAAGGGATTCCCGGTGCTCGATTTATACACAATGCAGGTGCTTTTGATATTGATGGAGACAGTCTCGCCTATTATTTAGTCACCCCAAAAAGTGGAAAAAGGACAGAGGTAGTCCTTTATAAATCACTGAATCACCCTGATTTCTATACCAATTTTGGTCAAGGAAGTGAAAACTTAACGCCCCCTGTCCTTAATTTGGATGAGGCCTATGGGGATCTTATCTGGGATGCTCCAGGAGATATCTTCAATTTAGGCAGGACAGATTGCCCAGGTGGGGTTTCTGATTGCGCAGAATATAATGTTGCTTTTAGGATTGAGGAGTGGAGACAAATAGGGGGACAATGGTATCGCTTGGGTTATGTAACACGAGATATGCAGATCATCATTTATGAGGGCGACAATGAAAAACCCGAATTAGAAATTCCAGATCCGATTTGCGTGACGGCGGGAGATCAGGTGCTACAAGCTATAGTGGGTACGGATCCAGATGGTCACCAAGTAAAAATAGAAGCTTTTGGAGGGCCGTTTGAAATTAATTCACCCGCTACCTATAAAAGTCCCAATTCTTTCCCAGCTACCCTCCAAGCTACCCCGGGAAAATTAAATTTTGAATGGAATACCTTTTGTGGTCACGTAAGGGAAAGGGCTTATGAGGTACAGTTCAAAGTGGCAGATAACCCTATTGAGAATAACATCAAAGTAGGTCCGACATTGACCGAGTTTGGTACCTGGGAAATAACCGTAGTGGCCCCTGCTCCAGAGGGGTTGACTACCGTACCCAAATCAGGAAGGTCTATCGAACTTTCCTGGGATGATTATGTCTGTAGTAATGCCAGTATAATGGAAATTTGGAGGCGTGTGGGGGACTTTGATCTTAGTGTGGATGATTGTGAAGTAGGCATGCCCGCCTATTCTGGATATAGTTTAATTGCAAAAATACCTGCTTCAGAGACGGTATTCATTGATGAAAGGTTGGCTCCGGGGGCTAATTATTGTTATCGAATCGTAGCACAATTTCCAAATCCCGGTCGTGGGACCAGCTATATTTCTGAAGAAGTATGTTTGATACTAGAGACCGACGCACCGGTGATTACCCATGTCGATGTACTGGAAACTTCAGATGATGGACGGATTAAAATAGGTTGGACACCACCTTACGAGATCGATGCGTCATCCTTCCCACCCCCGTATGCGTATTCGCTTTACAGATCTTCAGGATTCTACTTAAATAACGAAGTATTGGTTGCTGAAAAAATATCGGACACTTTGTATACCGATCAGTTTGATCTCAATACCGTAGACTATGCCTATGCCTATCGGATTGCCTTATTTGATGCCAATAATTCATTTGTAGATTCTTCTGCGGTGGCCTCCTCTGTTAAACTAAGCGCAAAACCTCTCTTGAGTGCTGTCGAGATTTCATGGCAAGCGAATGTGCCATGGTCAAATAACATATTGACTTATCCTTATCATTATGTCTATCGAGATCGTGTGAATATGAGTGATCCAGATCTAATGATCCTGATCGACTCAGTAAAAATTTCAGAAAATGGATTTATGTACTTGGATGACGGCCACTTTAATAATACGGTACTGGATGACGAATTGATTTATTGCTATGCTCTCACTACGTACGGGGGGTATGACAATCCGATATTACCCGCTCCCTTGGTCAATAACTCACAAGTAGTTTGTGCACAGCCCAATGACAACATAGCTCCTTGTACTCCCTTGGGCGTCGCGGTCTCCAATCCCTATGATTGTGAATCTGGAGATGATACCGCTGATTGTTTGGAGGTGACCTATGAAAACGTGATTTCATGGAATGAGAATGAGAGCACACAATGTGATGATGATGTGATCTATTTCCGAGTTTACTTCAGTCCCACGGGCTTGGATCAAGATTTTTATCTGCTGGATAGTACCGTAGCAACCAGCTATCAGCATCCGATATTAAATTCCTTTAAAGGCTGCTATCGCATCACTGCTGTGGATCGGTCATTGAATGAAAGCGATTTTTCAAATACGGATTGCATAGATAATTGTCCTCAGTTTATATTACCCAATGCTTTTTCACCTAATGGCGATGGGATCAATGATACCTTTACGCCGCTTTACAACAAAGGAGAATCGGTTTTAGGCTTTGATAACTCCAATTGTCCTCGCTTTATATTAGAGGTATCCTTCAAGGTTTTTGATCGTGCAGGTAAAGAAGTTTTTGACTTTCAATTTGAAAAAGAATCATCGACATTGATCCATTGGGATGGAAAAAATAATGCGGGGTCGCCACTGGCTGCAGGCATCTATTTTTATGTCTCAGAAGTAATATTTGACGTGTTGCCAAGTGCCCAACCGACAAAAACTTATAAGGGATGGATTCAACTACTCAAATAGATCAGCCGGTCCTTTTATTCGACGGAGTTTGTAATCTTTGCATTGGATCCGTGAACTTTATCATCGATCAAGAGGTATTACAGCAGTATAAATTTGCCTCCTTACAGTCACAGTTTGCTCAAAAGATATTGTTAAAAAATAATTTACCAGCGGCTAGCTTGGAGATGAATACATTTTACTTGTTTGCGGATCATCAAGTGTTTCAAAAGAGTGCCGCAGTATTTAAAGTTGCTGAGTCCTTTTCATGGAAGTGGAGATGGATCTATGTTTTTGGTTTTTTACCTTCTGGAATTACCGATTACTTTTATGATTTGATTGCCAAAAACAGGTATTTATGGTTTGGACGACAAGAAAAATGTAAAATACCGACGCCAGAACTGGCACAAAGGTTTTTGGATTGATCCATCCTTGCTAGATTTGTGCTCGAATTAAAGTTTAAAGATAACCTATGCGTGCATTTGTATTTCCCGGACAAGGGGCACAGTATCCTGGAATGGGCAAAGAATTATTTGCATCAAATCCCGTAGCAAAAAAATATTTTCTACGAGCCAATGAAATACTGGAGTTTGAGATTACCCAAATAATGTTTGAGGGAACTCCAGAAGATTTAAAACAAACCAAAGTAACCCAGCCAGCCGTATTTTTACATAGCATCATCAATGCTTTAAGTAAGGATGATTTTTCACCAGAAATGACAGCAGGTCATTCTTTAGGAGAATTTTCAGCCTTGGTTGCCAATGGGGTGCTTGATTTCGAGGATGGATTGAGATTGGTCGCGCAGCGGTCAATGGCCATGCAAAAAGCCTGTGAACAAGAACCCTCAACGATGGCCGCTATTATAGGACTTGCCGACGAGCGGGTCGAAGAGATTTGTGCTGAAACCGAAGGGGTTGTGGTAGCGGCTAATTACAATTGCCCGGGTCAATTGGTGATCTCGGGTCAAATCGCAGCCGTTAATTTGGCTTGTGAAGGTATGAAAGCGGCAGGTGCAAAGCGGGCATTACTTCTTCCCGTCAGTGGAGCATTTCATTCGCCTTTGATGGAGCCGGCTCGTACCGAGTTAGCCGAAGCCATCGCAGCTACTGAATTTAAGGCTCCAAGATGCCCTATTTATCAAAACGTAGATGCGAGAGGCAACACAGATGTTTTAGAGATCAAGTCTAACCTCATGGCGCAATTGACCTCTCCGGTAAAATGGACCCAATGTGTAGAACAGATGATTAAAGATGGAGCGACGTCTTTTTATGAGTCAGGTCCTGGCAATGTTTTACAAGGGCTGATTAAAAAAGTAAATCGAGAAATGCAGGTAAATAGTTTTTAATGAGATATTCTATAAAAAAATATTTTTTCTATCTTGCGACCCTTTTGTTGTTAATATTGATTGTATCTCCTTTGGAAAGTTGTAAAAACAACCCTGGTCAACAGCGCTACAAAGGTAAAATGAAGCCAGGAAAATCTAACTGCCCTGTCAAGGATTGCTGATGGGGGATATTGTCATAGCGATCGATGGTTTTTCGGGCACTGGAAAAAGTTCAACTGCCAAAAAAGTAGCCAGTGCTTTAGGTTATACTTATATTGATTCAGGTGCGATGTACCGTTGTGTTGCTCGCTATTTCATAGATCATCAAATTGATTTTGAAGAGGAAGAAGAAGTGATTGTGGCGTTAGATGAGATTTTAATCTCTTTCCGTTTCAATAAGGCGCTGAATGCTTCAGAAATTTTGTTAAATGGTCAAATCATGGATCATCAAATCAGGCTTCCAGAAATTAATGAAATTGTGAGTCAAATTGCGGCCCAGCCCTTGATTAGAAAAAAATTAGTCAATAGGCAACAAGCTCTGGGGCTGCATAAAAGTATGGTAATGGATGGGAGAGACATAGGTACGGTGGTGTTCCCTGATGCCGCCCTTAAAATATTTATGACCGCCGATTTGGATATCAGAACAAAACGTCGACATGAGGAGCTTGAGGGGCAAGGAATTCAGGTTACTTCAGAAGAGATTAAAAAAAACCTTGCTTCAAGAGATCGTTTAGATACTACGAGAATAGATAGTCCATTGATAAAGGCAGCGGATGCGATTGCATTGGATAGTAGCTACCTTACCTTTGATGGTCAAGTGAAAGAAATCATAGACTTAGCCAATAAAATTATTTATGAAGGTTGAAATAGACATTAATTCAGGTTATTGTTTCGGTGTTGAGTTTGCCATTCAGATGGCCGAGGATGAAATGGATAATGGAGGGACTTTATATTGCTTGGGAGATATTGTGCACAACAGTATGGAAGTGGCGCGTCTGGAGGCGAAAGGCCTAAAAATAATTAACCATGAAGACTTAAAGAAAATCTATGATGCTAAAGTATTGATTCGGGCACATGGCGAGCCTCCTGAGACGTATAAGTTAGCTTTGTCCAATAACATTGAGTTGATTGACGCTTCTTGTCCTGTAGTACTCAAGCTTCAAAACAGAGTGAAAAATTCTTTTGATCAAGTCAAAGAAAAAAATGGGCAAGTCGTCATTTACGGTAAACCAGGACATGCTGAAGTGATCGGTCTGATTGGTCAAACCAATGATGAGGCGATTGTGGTGATGGAGGAAAAAGATCTAGAGGCCATCGATTGGTCTAGGCCCATTATCCTGTACAGTCAAACCACAAAAAGCACTAAGGGCTTCTATAATATGAAGTCGCTCATTGAGGGTCGTATAACACAAGAAAATGGGCAACTCATTGAAGGTGAATTTAAGGCAAATGATAGCATTTGTCGACAAGTATCTAATCGAGAGCCCCAATTAGAAAAATTCTCTAAACAACACGATGTAATTCTTTTTGTTTCTGGTAAAAAAAGTTCGAATGGAAAGGCACTTTATCAGGTCTGCCTTAAACAAAATCCGCGAAGTTATTTTATTGAAAATGAGCATGAAATCAAGGCAGAATGGCTTAAGAATACCGATCACGTAGGTATTTGCGGAGCGACTTCTACTCCGAACTGGTTGATGGAACAAGTATCCAATCATTTATTGCCTTGAGCACCAAGGCACTCAGTAAATTTTATTAAGCTACAAAAAGCATTTAGTTGACTTGTTACCTTATTTTTTTAAAGATTTATTATTAATTTTGATGAAATCTTGAAGAAGATCATAAAGCTAAATTCATGCCTCAAACATTTCATTTAAATAAAGGGTTTAACATTCCTTTGGCCGGCCGTGCTCTTCTGGAAGAGCACAAGATCAATCAGCCTGATTCTTTTGCCATTAAACCTAGTGATTTCAAAGGCTTAGTACAGCCAAAACTATTGGTATCCGTTGGTGAAAATGTGAAGTCAGGGAGCCCACTATTTTTTGACAAAGGAAGTGAGGAGGTGCTATTCGTTGCACCCGTGAGCGGGGAAATCAGTGAGATTATAAGGGGTGAAAGAAGAAAAGTTATTGAAATCCGTATTTTAGCGGATAAAGAAATTGAGTACAAAACCTTCAAAAAACACACAAAAACAGACATCATTAATCTGACGAGAGCGGAAGCGATAGCAACGTTAACGGTTAGCGGTATTTGGCCCTCGTTTATCCAACGACCTTATGGAGTGCTAGCCAATCCATCAGACGTGCCTTCTGCTATTTACATTTCGGCATTTGATTCAAACCCGTGTGCCCCAGATATGGCTTACATCATGCGCGGGAGAGAAGGGGCTTTTCAGCTAGGAGTTGATGTTCTAAACAAGTTAGCCAAGGGAAATATACATCTGAACCTAGATGCTTCTGAAATACCGAGTGTTTTCAGTGGTACTGATCATGCGAACATTAACAAATTTTCAGGGCCTCATCCAGCAGGGAATGTAGGGGTACAGATACACCACATAAAGCCTATCGGTAAAAAAGATAAGGTTTGGACCATCGATCCGCTGTCGGTTGCTCGAATTGGAACTTTATTTTCAGAAGGCATTTACGATGCTTCCAAGTTGATTGCTATTACCGGTTCCGAAGTAATTAATCCACATTATGTCAAGACTTATTCTGGGGCGTGTTTGGATAAACTAGTGGCTGAAAACATCAAAGGAACACATGTTAGATTTATCGCGGGAAATGTGCTGACAGGCGAGCATGTAGGTGATCGGGGGTATTTGGGTCATTTCCATAATCAGATATCCGTTATCCCAGAAGGAGACCAAGAGGAGTTTCTGGGTTGGTTGTTACCAAGCTTCGAGAAGTTAAGCTTTCACAAAGCTTTTGGTTTGTTATCTTTTTTAAGTCCAAAAAAAGAGAAGGTTTTAGATACCAACACCAACGGTGAACAAAGAAATTTCACGATCTCTGGCGCTTTTGAGAAAATTTTACCCATGGATATTTTGCCAACTTATTTGTTTAAGTCGATCATTTCAAACGATTACGATGAAATGGAAGCATTGGGTATTTATGAGGTCATTGAAGAAGATGTGGCCTTGTGTGAATATATAGATGTCTCTAAAAACGATATTCAAGCCATTATACGGGAAGGAATTGAACTCATTCGAAATAGCTAATTAATGAAATTATTACAAAATTTATTTGATAGCATCAAACCTCATGTTGAGAAGGGTGCTAAATATGAAAAATTACATACCTTATATGAAGGCCATAGGACGATTTTTTTTAAGCCGAGTCTGACTACAGGATCAACAGGTGTTCAGGTCAAAGATGCTGCGGATCTAAAACGAGTGATGTTTACCGTCATAGTTGCCTTAATTCCTTGTTTGCTGTTTGGCATGTGGAATGTAGGCCATCAACATTTTTTAGCTACAGGGGTGGTCGATGCGACTTTTCTAAGTAAATTTTTATTGGGAGCGGGACAAGTGATACCCATTTTAATCGTTTCTTATGGAGTAGGCTTGGGAGTAGAGTTCGCCTTTTGCGTCATTAGGAATCATCCGATTGAAGAAGGTTTTTTGGTGACGGGAATTTTAATTCCGTTGGTCATGCCCGCAACCATTCCTCTGTGGCAAGTAGCTATGGCAACTGTGTTTGGTGTTATCATCGCCAAAGAGGTGTTTGGAGGCACGGGGATGAATATACTCAATGTTGCTTTAACCTCTCGCGCATTCCTTTATTTTGCGTACCCCTCTCAAATATCAGGAGATATGGTCTGGACTTATTTAGGGGATCAAGTGGCTGTTGATGGTTTTTCAGGAGCTACCTTGTTATCCTATGGAGCAGCAGCAGCAGCGAATGGGACAGAGGTGATGGCGGGCCTAGGCGGGCATTGGTATGCAGGAATGTTTGATTTTTGGAATTTATTCTTGGGGGTCATACCCGGAAGTATTGGTGAAACCTCAGTGCTTATGTGCTTAATCGGTGCAGCCATTTTAGTCATTACGGGGGTAGGTAGTTGGAAAATTATATTATCTGTATTTGGAGGTGCCTGGGTGATGGGAATGGTATACAATCTAGCGGGTACCAATAGTTTTATGTTGCTGCCGGCACATTACCATCTTGTGGTTGGAGGATTGGCTTTTGGAGCGGTATTTATGGCTACAGATCCCGTATCCGCTGCGCAAACGGAAACAGGTAAGTGGATCTATGGGTTCATGATTGGTGTGCTTACGGTAATCATTAGAATTTCTAACCCGGCTTATCCTGAAGGCATTATGTTAGCGGTACTCTTTATGAATGTATTCGCCCCCTTAATTGATTATTACGTAGTAGAAGCTCACAAAAAAAGAAGATTAAAACGTGCAACGATCTAATATTTACATCCTAGTTTTTTCCGCAATCATGACGGTTTTGATCGGTGGAGCCATGTCTCTGACTTCGGTTTTATTAAAACCTGCTCAAGACAAACAAGTCGAGTTAGACACTAAAAAGAAAATTTTGGGCGCTGTAATGGATATTTCAACTTTCAATACACCAGAAGAGATTCTGAATCTATATAAAGCCCGCGTTAAATCTGTCGTGGTAGATATTGAAGGTGAAATCATTTCTACAGATGCGAAAGGTAATCCGTTGATTGCTGAAAAGGTAAATGCGCAAAAAAATCATAAAATAGCTAGAGAGGATCGATTGTATCCCATTTATATGATATTAAATGAATCGGATCCCAACGTCGTTGAGGCCTATGTTTTTCCTATGTTTGGATTGGGGCTTTGGGATTGGATCTCTGGCTATATTGCTTTAGAATCGGACCTCAATACGGTAAAGGGAGTTGCCTTTGATCATAAAGGAGAAACTCCTGGGCTAGGCGCTAGAATTACAGAAGAAAAGGTGAGAAATCGTTATAAGGAAAACAAAAAAATATTTAATGAGGCAGGTGACTTAGAATCCATTACCATGGTCAAAGGAGAGGGTAAAATGGGGCTGAGTACGCACGAGGTCGACGGCCTTTCTGGGGCGACCATAACTGCCAAAGGGGTCAATAAAATGTTGAAAGAATATTTGGGTTGTTATCAAAGTTTTATCAAGAATACGAAGGGTCAAAATGAAATTGCAATTAACTAGAAAACGACTAACGAGATTAATATGAGTGCTGAAGCGACTGTAGTAGAAAAAGAACTAAAGGTAGAAAAAAAACCTGCTGAACCATTTTTATCAAAAAGGAGAAAGAACATTGTTACTGATCCGTTGTCGGATGACAATCCTATTACGATCCAAGTATTGGGTATTTGCTCTGCTTTGGCGGTTACTGTGAAGTTAGAGCCTACTTTAGTGATGTCAATCGCAGTAGTTTTTGTCATCGTCTTTGCTAATTTAATTATTTCATTGATGCGAAACTTGATTCCTGGTCGGATCAGGATCATTGTTCAATTGGCCGTAGTAGCTACTTTGGTAACGCTGGTAAGTGAATTTTTAAAAGCCTACAGTTACGATATGTACAAGGTTTTAGGTGCTTATGTTGGACTGATCATCACCAATTGTATTGTAATGGGTCGGCTTGAAGCTTTTGCCATGGCCAACAAACCCTACGATTCCATATTGGATGGTTTAGGCTCTGGATTTGGCTATGCATGGATCATCTTAACCGTTGCCTTTTTTAGAGAATTATTGGGGTCAGGTTCAATTTTTGATTTCAAAATTTTTGAAGCCATAGGCTGGACCACTTTTCCTACCAATGGCCTGATGGTAGACTCAATAGGTGCGTTTGTCGTATTAGGCATTCTCATTTGGATTCAAAGATCAAAGTCAGGATACGTAGAAAATTAAAAGAACAGAGCACAATGGAAGTTTTTAATATAGCACTCAGGGGGATTTTTATAGACAACATGATTTTTGCCTATTATTTAGGCATGTGTTCATTTTTGGCGGTATCTAAAAAAGTAGAAACCGCTTTTGGTCTTGGTTTAGCGGTAGTTTTTGTACTCACTTTAACGGTCCCTGTTAATTGGTTACTTCAAGAATATGTTCTGAAAGAAGGGGCCTTGACGTGGATAGATGGAAGCTTTGAGTCTATTGACTTGACTTTTCTTCAATTCATTATGTTCATTGCTGTAATTGCTTCAATGGTTCAATTGGTGGAGATGATTATTGAGAAACTTTCTCCGGCTCTTTATGGTTCATTGGGTATCTTTTTACCCTTAATCGCAGTTAATTGTGCTATTCTAGGCTCTTCATTGTTTATGGTCCAGAAGGACTATAACATCATTGAGGCTACTTCATATGGTTTTGGGTCTGGTTTTGGATTTTTCTTGGCCATCATAGCCTTGGCTGCGATCCGAGAAAAATTAAAATATTCGAAGGTTCCCTCAGGCCTCAAAGGTTTGGGTATCACGATGCTGATCACAGGTCTTATGGGCTTGGCCTTCAAGTCTTTTATTGGTATTGCTCTTTAAGCTTAAGGAAGTGTTTTCAGTCCTTTGTGTATGTTACAACACCTGAGTCCTGTTCGGATAAAACCTAATTGTCCATCGTATTTGTGATGTGTGAGTAGCGATTATAAAAAGATGCATCGCATGGCGTCAGCCCAATAGTTACATAGAAGCGCATAGTTGATGACAGACCTCAATAGATATTCGGAATCCCGTGCTTTATAGATATCATAACCGCCTCGTAGATCAGTCTATATGGCCATATTTTTTAGAAAATCTTTGATACAATTCCTGTTGTTTATTGTCCAGGGTCACTTGTTTTCCACTAATGAAGGCATGGGACAAAATATTGGTTCTAAAATCTAAGGCATCCCCTTCAGAGACAAATAACGTAGCATCTTTTCCCACAGTCAACGAGCCTAAGCGATCATCTATACCCAGGAGCTTGGCCGTGTTAGAAGTAATCATTTTTAAGGCTTCTTCTTTATCTAAACCGTAAGCAGCTGCTGTACCCGCAAAGAAAGGCAGGTTCCTTCCATGGGCGAGCATACCGCGATGTGAAAGGGAGACGGTAAGCCCTGCTTCAAACAATTGAGCGGGGAGTTTATATGGACCATAGACGTCTTCATCTACCCGACTGGGCATACTGTGTGTGGGGGGTATAATCACACCAATATTATGTTCCTTTAAGAATCCAGCTACATTCAAGAGGTGACTACCAGCAATGATCACCATTTTCTGTATGCCAATATCTTTAGCGAAAAGGACACTTTCTATAATTTCCTTGGAAGTTCCAGCATGAATAAATAGAATTAAATTTCCATTGAAAAGCCCTTGTAGCGCAGCTAATTTTAAGTTGATGGATGGGTCTTGCGTAGCTCCATAAGCGAGGGCATCCTCAAAAAGTCCTTTCAATGTGGCAATGGACTCATTATATTTTATGTTAGGTTCCATTTTTGCCGTATAAGTGCTGTAATCATATTTTCGATTCATCTTTGAAGGCCAATTCATGTGGATACCCATGTCCACGGTATGTGCCGCATCTTCCCAATTCCAACCTTCCATTTCCATGACCGAAGACGTTCCAGAAATCCGGCCACCTACGGGAGTCGTTTCTGCACTTAAAATTCCATTGAACCGAAAGGTTGGAATAAATTCAGAATCGGTGTTGTAGGATATGACAGATCTTACATTGGGATTCATCTCTCCTCGTTCGTCCATATCGCTCATGGCTCTTATCGCACTTACTTCTTGCAATCCTATCTGTGAGTTGGGGAGTATGAATCCTGGATAAACATGTTTTCCCGTAATATTAATGACTTTGTAGCCAGAGGAATCAGTAACATTATCTGATGATTCGGCAACCAGAATTATTTTCCCGTTATCAAATCCTATAAGTGAATTTTGAATCACTTCTCCATTGCCTATATGAGCCAACCCCCCTACAAGAAGGATGGGTTGATCTTGGGATGGTGCGGGTACGGGCACTTGAGCGTTGACCGAAAGGGTCATCCATATTCCGAGGGAGAGATTAATAATTTTCTTCATGTTTAATATGTTAGATGTAATTGATCTGAGATCTTTTATTTATTCTTTTGTATCCAGATCAAATGAGGTAGCCAAGTGGTCATCATCGCAGTCAAATTCAATAAATATTTTCGAGCTTCGGCGCTCCGTGGGAGCACCACTTTTCTTTGCGTTTTTCATCTTTTGAATAAGTCTGGCCCGCTCTGACTGGATCATAGCTCTGGAGGCTTTGTCCTTTTCCACATCGAAATAGACAATACCATCAACAATGGTTTTTTCTACTTTAGCATATACAGAAAGGGGATGATCTGTCCAGAGTACGATATCGGCATCTTTACCTACCTTGACACTTCCCATTCGGTCATCCAAATGAAGTAATTTGGCGGGATTGAGTGTAACCATTTTCCATACATTTTCTTCGGACAGTCCTCCATATTTTACGGATTTTGCCGCTTCTTGATTCAGTCTTCTCCCGCTGTTGGAATCATCTGAATTGATAGCTGTAACAACCCCTTCAGTATACATGATAGCTGCATTATATGGAATGGCATAACGCACTTCCCATTTGTAATTCCACCAATCAGAAAAGGTTGAAGCACCTGCGCCATGGGCTTTCATTTTGTCAGCAACTTTGTATCCTTCCAAGATGTGCGTGAAGGTATTGATGTTAAAATTGAATTGCTCTGCGACCTTCATCAGCATATTGATCTCAGATTGAACATAAGAGTGGCAAGTAATAAAGCGCTCCTTATTAATAATTTCCAACATGGTTTCGTCTACCAAATTGCGCCTAGGTTGAGGCATCCTAATTTTTGATTTTTTTGGAAGCCCGTCGTAGACAGACCACTCTTTACCGTAAGCGAGGGCTTGGGTGAACCCATCCATATAAACTTGTTCGACACCCATTCTAGTTTGGGGAAAACGGGTAGAACTGGAATTTCGAGATCTTTTTACGTTTTCACCTAAGGCAAATTTGATATAGCCATCTGCATTTTTGATTTTCAATTCATCTGGAGCTACTCCCCAACGCAACTTGATCAAGGCGGATTGACCACCGACTGGGTTGGCTGAACCATGAAGTACCTGAACTGCTGTAACGCCGCCGGCGAGGGCCCGGTAAATATTAATGTCTTCGGAATTCAGCTGATCTCCTATCCGGACCATGGATGAGTTAGTAGCTCGATCATTACCCCCACCTCCGATATGGGTATGTTCATCAATAATGCCACTGGTCAAGTGTTTCCCACTACCATCGATGACCAGGGCTGAAGGATCTTGGAGGTTTTTACCCACCTTTGAAATTTTTCCTTCTTTTAATAACACATCTGTATCTTCTAACACACCCATGGCTTCATTGGTCCATACAGTGGTGTTTTTTATAAGTAGGGTTTGTTGTTGCGGATGCGTCTCATTACCATATGCGATAAATGGAAAAATTACCGGTCCTAGAGGATCCTTTGGAGGCGTAGTCAATTTCTTTTTTTCTTGTTTTGAGTCTAAATCACTTATGCGTGTGGACTTCCATTGGACCCATTTGCCATCGGCTAATTGACCGGTTCCTTTCCAACCTGAAGCGGTTCGCCAGCCCGAGAGTCTAATGGTTTTTTTATTTAGAGGAAAGCTAAATGTGACTAGTGTAGTCGTTAATGTTGATTTTATGTCATGTGTAACGGAGTCATTGAGGATAAGTTTGGCTTTTTCTGACCCAGCGGCTCCGGTGATCTTCATCTCGTAATCTTTATTGTCTAAGGTTAGGGTATACTTCCCTTCATAATTCTCGGTACTCAATGACTGGAAACGGTAAGGTCTTCCTTGTACCCAATTTTCATGGATGATGGTTTTTTTATCGAATAATTTACCGGAGGTAATAATGAAGTTGGCCAGCATATTGGGTCTCAAGGATCCAACTTGATGATTTATTTGGATCAGTTCTGCGGGTGTAAGTGTCAGGGCTTTGAGTGCCATTGACTCAGAAAGGCCATGATCTATGGCCTTACGGATATGAGTCAGAAACTTTGATTTTTTAGTAAGCCCATCACTTGTAATGGCAAAACTGATACCAGCTGCTTCGAGTTTAGCTAAATTTGAGGGAGCCAGTTCCCAATGTTTCATGTCAGCCAACGAGACCGAAAAGGCATCAATAGGATCATCAACATCGTAGGTTTCTGGGAAATTTACAGGTACGATGAGCGTGGCTCCAGTCGCTTTAATTTCCTCAATTCTTTTGTAGGCATCACCACCACTTTTTATCACATATTGAACGCCAAATTCATCGCCAACTTTATCAGCTCTGAGTACATTAATCCATCCTCCGGCATCAAAAAATTGGGGTAAATTTTGCTCAGCGATCCAGGCCTCAAGTGATTGATCTAAAAAGGGGCGAGGGTTGAACTGCCCGTACCATGCAGCATCTAAATAAGTTTGACGTAATAAGGAAATATAGCCCATGGTAGAGCCTGGATAATATTGTTTAGAGGTTCCCTTATTAAGAGAGTAATGGGCGGCAGCATTTTGGATAAGGATGTTTTTATTTGGATTATCCCCAAGGGTTGTAAAAGTTGAGGTACCTCGTGCAATACCATCTGCCCTAAAGGAAAGGACAGATCCAAAGCCTATTTTACGGAAGTTCGTAGCCGTTTTATCATTATTATTAAATACTTCACTCGCATTAAAATCTGATTTGATGGCTTCATTGGCATTATAAGCGCCGGGCGTCTTGGTGAGCATTTGCTCTGCACCGCTAAATCCCCGGGACGTGGCAAGCGCTACTTTTGGAAGTCCATAATGTGTATGTAGGTCAATTAAAGAGGGGTAGATATACTTACCCTTGAGATCAACCACGATATAACCCAAAGGAGCAGTAAGGTTGGTCCCTATTTGAATGACTTTACCCTCTTTTATCAGTAAAGTCGCATGTTCAATTTGGGTTTGATAATCAACAAACAGGTGAGCATTTATAAATGCATAGGCATGGACGCGTTCGTCGTGAACATCGTTTGGCGTTACTGTTTCTTGCGAAAAAACTTGAGCGTTGAAAAAAAGCAAGCCAATTATTATAATTATTCCTTCGAGTTTCATTTGATAAGTACAATTAATTCTACAATAATTTATATATAATTAGGGATTAGGAACTTATGAATGTGCCATTATTATTTGAGTGGTCGGAACTTTATCCAAGCGGATTTTATACATTTATCAAGAATTTCCTGCAAAGGCCACAAAGTGGAAAAAGGATTCATTACGAGATAGTCAATTCAGCAGAGTCATCTGGTGAACGGGAGTAAATCATTAAGTACATGAGCCTCCAAAACGGGTTATTTCTCTTTTTTAAGTGGTTTAGATAGTTTTACCCTATTTTTTACTAGATAAATTAGATAAAATTAATAATTAATATTATTCTTGCGTTGTAAAACATGCTTTCAATTCTTTACATAGCACCCAATTTTCTCTTAAGGCCGATATTCCCGGCTAGGCGTTAGCCTATATATCAACATGACCTCCCACGCGGAACGGTCGACCCTCATACATCTTTTTATTATTCTTTTATTTATTAAATCAAGCAATGGATTCAATTGTAATTCAAATCGCTTCATTCCATCATGTGGGATATGCCAATGATATATCTGCCTTGATAGAAGAGAGTGCCAAAAAAAGGGGAACGGGCATTGCCAGACGTTCGCCTAGTTACATCACACAAAAAATAAACGAGCACAAGGCCATTATTGCGGTCTCACGTGTGGGAGAGCTCGTCGGATTTTGCTATATAGAAAGTTGGGGGAACACCAAATACGTAGCCAATTCCGGACTCGTCATCCATCATAAATTTAGAAACCAAGGAGTGGCTAAAAAGATCAAAAAGCTCGCTTTTCAGCATTCCATAAAAATGTTTCCTGAAGCTAAACTCTTTGGGTTGACCACATCGTTGCCGGTAATGAAAATAAATTCAGAATTGGGTTATGAGCCAGTAACCTTTAGTGAATTGACTGATGATGATGCGTTTTGGAAAGGCTGTCAGAGTTGTGTTAACTATGAGATTTTACAAAAAAAGAAACGGAGTAACTGTCTCTGCACAGGAATGTTATATGATCCAGTGGTTAACAAGATAAAGAAAAAACATTTCTGGAATAAGTCTAAATGGGTCAGTAGATGGATCAATATTAAGAATAAGATGGGCGATAATAAAATATCAATATGAAGAAAAAAGTACTACTAGCCTTCAGCGGGGGCTTAGACACCTCTTATTGTGCGGTGCATTTGGTAAAAGACAGGGGCTTTGAGGTAGTTGCGGCCACGATTAATACCGGAGGGTTTGATGAGGCAGCTGCAGATCAGTTAAAGACAAAGGCCTTGAAACTAGGTGTGACTGACTATAAATTCCTTGACCAGACGGAGAATTTTTATCAACAAGGAATAAAGTATTTAATCTTTGGAAATGTATTAAAAAACAATACTTATCCTCTTTCAGTGAGTGCAGAGCGCGTATTTCAAGCTATGGCACTGGCTTATTTGGCTATAGAAATGGAGGTAGATGCCATCGCGCATGGCAGTACAGGTGCTGGAAATGATCAGATTAGATTTGACCTTATTTTTCAAACGATTTGCCCTCAAATTGAGATCATTACACCTATCAGAGATCTGGCATTGTCTCGCGAAGAAGAAATTTCTTATTTGCAGCAGCATGGCGTAGAGGGTCTTTGGGAAAAAGCACTGTATTCAATTAATCAAGGGTTGTGGGGAACTTCTATCGGTGGTAAGGAGACCCTTACCTCAAATGGGGTGTTACCTGAAGAAGCATTTCCAAATCAACTTCAAGAGATTGCTTCTGAAGTAGTTGAGATAAGGTTTGAAAAGGGTGAACCCGTTGGTCTGAACGGCTCGATTATGACTCCTATTGACGTAATTAAGCGTTTAAATGAATTGGGCGGTAAGTATGCAATTGGGCGGGATGTGCATGTAGGAGATACGATCATAGGTATCAAAGGACGCGTAGGATTCGAAGCAGCCGGGCCATTAATGCTCATCAAAGGGCATCACTTACTCGAGAAACATACTTTATCAAAGCAGCAATTGTTTATTAAGGATCAAATGGCTGCTTTTTATGGAAGTCTAATGCACGAAGGTCAATACCTAGACCCTGTCATGAGAAACATAGAGGCCTTTTTAATCTCATCCCAAAAGAATGTAACGGGCACGGTTGAAATACGCTTAGCACCGTATAGATTTCAATTATTGGGCATTCAATCAGATTTTGATTTGATGCAGTCAGATGTAGCCAGCTATGGAGAGACAAATAAGGCCTGGTCTGCTGCAGAAGTCAAAGGCTTTACCAAAATTTTCTCAAATCAAACGAAGTTGTACTACGGATTAAAAGATGCATAAATTAAATATAGGAATTGTAGGTGCAGCAGGTTATACCGGAGGGGAGTTGATCAGGATATTATGTAATCACCCCAATATCGACCAAATCATTGCACAAAGTGAAAGTCAAAAAGGCAAAAAAATCTCATCTATTCATACTGATTTGGTTGGGGATATTGAATCTGAGTTTCAAGATAAGTTAGATGTTCGAGAGGTAGACGTAGTCTTTCTTTGCAAAGGACATGGCCAATCTCAAACTTACTTGGCGGCTCACACTGATCTGTATTCAATAAAGATCATAGATTTAAGTCAAGATTTTAGGATGTCTGGGTCCCATGAATTTGTCTATGGCTTACCTGAGATGTCTAGAAAATGGATACGCAAAGCAAAATATATAGCTAATCCAGGCTGCTTTGCTACTGCCATTCAATTGGGCTTATTACCTGCTATGGCTGCCTCAGCGGTTCATGGGGATGTTCATGTATCAGGACTTACCGGATCGACAGGTGCGGGTCAAGCCAAAACTGCGACTTCTCATTATTCTTGGAGGAATGATAATGCCAGCGTTTATAAGGCGTTTGTACATCAACATCTTCGGGAAATAGGCCAATCTTGTGATCAGTTAAATCCTTCATTTTCTGGTCGAATTAACTTCATACCCTATCGCGGTGCTTTTACTCGAGGCATCATCACCAGCACTTATTTCAATTCAGATGAAAGTGAAGCAGCTATCAAATCTATTTATAAAGATTATTACGATGGGCATCCTTTCACGCATGTGATCGATCACAATCCTGATTTAAAGATGGTGACCAATACTAATAAAGCATTGGTTCATGTTTCTAAAACTGAGAATCAAGTACTCATCATCACAGTAATAGATAATTTATTAAAAGGGGCTTCAGGACAGGCCATTCAAAATATGAACCTAATTTTTGATTTCGATGAAGCCGCAGGTTTGGCCTTAAAAAGCAACGTATTTTAATTATGACAAAAGTTAACAAAATAGCCATACTTGGAGCAGGTAATTTAGGTATTTCCATCGCTACCGGAATTGTTGAAAAGAAACTTAAATCGGCATCAGATATTTTTTTAACGAGAAGACATACCGGCCTTCTTGATAAGTATCGAGATTTGGGTTATGAAATTTCCAGTGATAATAGGAAGGCAGTTGAACAATCTGAAATCATTTTTCTATGTGTTCAGCCCAAACAAATTGACGTATTGATTGAAGTAATTAAACCTGTTTTGCGTAAGGATCATATTCTGGTATCAGTAATTACTGGTGTTTCTTTAGATCTCTTGAGAGAAAAGATTTCAGGTTTAGGTCATCTCGTTCGCGCCATGCCGAACACGGCGGTAGCGATTGGTCAATCAATGACTTGTCTGGCTACCCAAGGAGCGGATACGGCATTAAAGAAGGTCGAGCCGCTCTTTCAAACCTTAGGTTTGACCCTATTGATTGAAGAACGCCTCATGCAAGCGGCGACCGTATTGGGAGCGAGTGGGATTGCTTTTTTTATGAGGTATTTACGTGCCGCGACTCAGGCCGGAGTGCAAATGGGCTTTGATACGGAGGAGGCTCAGAAAATAGCGGTCCAAACCGCCAAGGGTGCTGCCTCTTTAATCTTAGCCCATAACAGTCATCCAGAAGTTGAGATAGATAAGGTAACTACGCCACAAGGGTGTACGATAGAAGGGTTGAATGAAATGGAGCATCAAGGATTCAGTTCTTCGTTAATTAAAGGAGTGATGACCTCATTCAATAAAATAAATCAGATGAAATCATGAAGATGTTTGATGTTTATCCACGCTATGATATTGATCCGGTGCGCGGACTGGGTTCCTGGATCTGGGACCAAGAGGGTCAGAAATATTTAGATTTTTATGGTGGGCATGCTGTTATATCCATTGGACACAGTCATCCTCATTATATTGATCGAGTTCAGCATCAATTGCGGCAGCTTGGATTTTATTCTAATTCAGTTCAAATGCCCATTCAAGATGAGTTAAGTCAAAAATTAGGCCAAATTTCTGGATATACGGATCATGAGTTGTTTTTATGTAATTCGGGAGCTGAGGCCATAGAAAATGCATTGAAGGTTGCTTCATTTCATACCAAGCGATCTAAAATAATTGTATTTGAACATGCGTTTCATGGAAGGACTTCGTTAGCCGTAACCGCAACTGATACAACCAAATTGATTGCACCCATCAATCAAAACGATCGCTTTATCAGAGTCAAATTAAATGATTTGGAAGCGGTAGCGCAGTGTCTGGACGCATCGGTAGCGGCGGTACTGATTGAAGGGATTCAAGGAGTAGGGGGTATACAAGTACCCGATGATACTTTTTTACAAGGTTTGAAGCTATTGTGTAAGCAAAATGGATCCTTACTCATCTTAGATGAAATTCAGAGTGGTTATGGGCGTACAGGTAAGTTTTTTGCCCATCAATATGCTCAAGTTGAGCCAGACTTGATTACCATAGCCAAAGGTATGGGAAATGGATTTCCGATAGGGGGTGTCCTGATTCACTCAGAGATCAAGGCATGGTCTGGGATGCTTGGAACCACGTTTGGAGGCAATCATTTGGCCTGTGCCGCCGGCTTGGCCGTACTTGAGGTAATTGATTCAGAAGGATTGATCAATCATGCGAATTTTATGGGGGACTTACTTTGGAAAGCATTGGGATCATTAGAAAATTTGGTTCAAATAAGAGGTAGAGGATTGATGATAGGACTGGATTTGACAGGAGATTCTAAACCTTTCAGACATAGTTTATTGAAAGATCAACATGTTTTTGTAGGATCAGCCGCGCAATCAAATACTGTAAGGCTTTTACCACCCCTTGGGGTGAGTCAGGAAGAATTAGTTGTTTTTTTAGAAGCATTTAAAAAAGTAGGGTATGCCTAATCATTTTTGTTCGGTTGAGGATTGTCCAGACCCCACGGGGTGGATTCATGAAGCCCTAAAACTTAAAGAAACACCCTATAAAGATAAATTGCTGGGAACTAATAAAACGCTAGGACTTATTTTTTTCAATGCCAGCTTGCGTACCCGGTTAAGCACCATTAAGGCCGCTCAAAACCTGGGCATGGAAACGATCACTTTCAATGTAAATAAGGAGGGATGGCAACTAGAAACAGTCCAAGGTGTAGTCATGGATGGAGATCATGCCGAGCACATCACTGAGGCTGCCGCAGTCATGGGAGGCTATTGTGATATTTTGGGCGTTCGTGCTTTTCCAACACTATTAGATAGAAGGGAAGATTATTCGGAGAAATATCTTTTAGGCTTTCAAGAATATGCGGGCGTCCCTATTATAAATCTCGAATCTGCCACCTTACATCCGTTACAGTCTTTTGCAGATTTGATGACCATAGAACAACATAAAAAAAAGAAGCGTCCTAAGGTTGTGATGACTTGGGCCCCACATGTCAAAGGGCTACCGCAGGCGGTGCCCAATTCTTTTGCCCAATGGATGCATCATTATGATGCAGACTTTCATATTGCGCATCCTGAGGGGATGGAATTAGATGCTAAATTTACCAAAAAGGCAACCCTGAACCATGATCAAGATGATGCCTTTAAAGAAGCAGACTTTATCTATGTCAAAAATTGGTCCTCCTACCATGATTATGGGAAAACATTAAAAAATCAACAAGGGTGGATGGTGACTTTAGAAAAATTACAAATTACCGATCAAGCTAAATTAATGCATTGTCTGCCTGTGCGAAGAAATGTAGTGATTGCGGATAATGCCATGGACAGTAAGCATTCGATTATCCAAGACCAAGCCTATAATCGGGTATTTGCTGCTCAATTGGTGTTGAAAAAATTACTAACAGGATCATGAAAAAAAAACTTCATATAGTTAAAATAGGAGGTAATGTCATCAATGACTCCATAAAACTGAAGCAATTTTTAACGGCATTCAAAGCCCTTGAAGGCCTTAAAATACTTATTCACGGAGGGGGGACGAAAGCCACACAATGGGGAGAAAAACTTTCATTAAATGTCCAAATGATTGAAGGACGTCGTGTGACAGATGATCAAATGATCGATGTGGTAACTATGGTCTATGCTGGTTTGCTTAATAAAAAGATAGTAGCGGCACTTCAGTCAGAAAATTGTGATGCCTTGGGTTTGTGTGGTGTAGATGCCAATCTCATTCTTTCAGAAAAAAGACCCTTACAGGGGGGTATTGATTACGGCTGGGTTGGAGACCCCTTATTTGTTAATACGGCACGTATCTCTTCGTTTATAGAATTAGGACTGGTGCCTATTTTAGCACCGATCACGCATGAGGGTCAAGGAAACTTATTGAATACCAATGCAGATACCATCGCCAATGTGGTGGCCAGTGCAATGGTCAAAAATTATGAGGTGCATTTGATGTATGCATTTGAGCTTCCGGGTGTCATGAAGGACATCCATAGGCCAGATTCTTTGATCCATCGAATAGACCCTGCTTACTATACCGAATTGAAGTCGAAGGGCTTGATCAGCCAAGGGATGATTCCTAAACTGGATAATGCCTTCCATGCCCTTAAGCAAGGCGTGACTCAGGTATGTATCATTAGATTTGATAAAATCAATTTATTAACCCAAGCACATGAATATACATCCATTATCTGAAGAGCGATTGGAGGATTATTATCAGTCCGCACTGACCTTGCTCAAAGCATTGATCCGTACGCCCAGCTTGAGCAAAGAAGAGGGACAGACCGGTGCTCTTTTGTCCGATAAGTTGGAGGCTCATGGTATTTATTTTGAGCGTAAGCACCATAATTTATGGATGCGGAATAAACATTTTCACCTGGATAAACCCACTTTACTCCTTAACTCCCATCACGATACTGTTAGACCCAACGAGGGCTATACTTTAGATCCGTTTGATCCCCAGGTTAAGGAGGGAAAACTATTGGGTTTAGGAAGTAATGATGCAGGAGCTTCCTTGGTCGCTTTATTACATGCTTTTATCCATTTTTATGAAGTTGATTTGCCCATAAATCTGATTTTCGCAGCGACGGCAGAAGAAGAAATATCAGGAACAAAAGGGTTGAAGTCGATTTTAGCGGATTTAGGATCGATTGATTATGCCCTGGTAGGGGAACCTACGGATATGAAAATGGCCATAGCTGAAAAAGGATTGATGGTTTTGGATGTCTACGTAAAAGGGGTAGCTGGGCATACTGCCCGCGATGTCGGGGACAACGCCATTTATAAGGCGATGCATGACGTAGCATGGTTTAAAAATCATGTTTTTGATAAGAAATCACCTACACTAGGTCCTGTAAAAATGACGGTAAGCATGATTGAAGGGGGTTATCAGCATAATCTAATTCCTGACACGTGCCATTTTGTGGTAGATGTGAGAACGACAGATGCCTACACCCATTCTGAGATTCTTAATCTGATTAATAAGGAAATCTCAAGCTTGGTACGGCCTAGATCAACGCATTTAAATCCTTCGGGCTTGTCAAGTGATCATATTCTGATCCAGGCGGCAACGACGCTGGGCCTTGGTCAGTTCGGATCACCTACACTTTCAGATCAATGTTTGATGCCTTTTTCGAGTGCTAAAATAGGGCCAGGCCTTTCTGAAAGATCTCATTCTGCCGACGAATTTATTTACTTAGATGAAATACAGCAGGGCATCAAAGGCTATATTGAATTAATCACAACACTTTCCAAAATCACAGCAAAATGAAATTGTGGCAAAAAGAAGAATCTATTGATAAAATTTTTGAACGTTTCACCGTAGGCAAAGATCCTGAGTTGGATGTTTATTTAGCCAAGTACGATGTCATCGGCTCTAGGGCGCATGTAAAGATGCTCGGAGGAGTAGGTCTTTTAAAATCAGAGGAGGTCATTGCTATTGGCTTAGGTCTTGATAAGATTGATCAAATGATTGATTCGGGTACTTTTGAAATCAGTGAAGGCGTGGAGGATTGCCATTCTCAAATTGAAATATTACTTACTAAAGAGTTAGGGGTGATAGGAAAAAAAATACATAGTGGAAGGTCACGAAATGATCAAGTCCTTACTGCACTGAAACTTTTTGCTAAATCAGAACTTGAAGAAATAGCCACCTTGATCAAAGATCTTTTTGAACTTTTGATGGCTATGAGTGAGCGTTATAAGAACGTTTTAATGCCGGGTTATACGCATATGCAAATTGCTATGCCTTCTTCTTTCGGTTTGTGGTTTGCGGCCTATGCTGAAAGCCTTCTTGATGATCTATTGCAACTGAAGTCAAGTTATCAATTGGTTGATAAAAATCCCTTAGGATCTGCAGCAGGATATGGCTCCTCTTTCCCATTAAATCGATTATCAACTACAGAAGAAATGGATTTTGGAGGGATCAATGTGAATGCAATATACGCCCAAATGACGCGAGGGAAAATGGAAAAAAGTGTAGGATTTTCGGTGAATAGTATTGCCGCTACTTTGTCAAAATTCGCCATGGATGTTTGTCTGTATTCAGGTCAAAATTTTAATTTTTTAAAAGTAGATAAAAAATACACTACGGGATCCAGTATTATGCCGCACAAGTCCAATCCAGATGGCTTTGAGTTGGTCCGTGCCAAGTGTAACTTGTTACAGGCACTCCCGTATGAGCTTAATATGATTCTCTTGAATCTCCCATCAGGCTATCATCGTGATTTACAAGTTTTGAAGGAGCGATTTATGCCCGCTTTATTCTCAATGAAAGACTGCCTTAAAATTACTACGGCCATGACAACCCAATTGTCTGTCGAAGCAGAGGTGATCAATGACCCTAAATATGATTTGATTTTCAGTGTTGAAGAAGTAAACAGAAGGGTGACGGCTGGGGTACCCTTTAGAGATGCTTATCACGCCGTGTCGACATCGATTAAGCAAGGTAATTTACACATCAATCGAAAGATCGATCACACCCACATCGGAAGTATAGGGAATCTAGGAAATGACTTAATTAAGGAATCTTTTAAAAAAGCCTATGCTTTTTTTGAATGAATGATCTGATATTCGAATTAATGCACAGGGTTGTCTATTTTTAAGCCATGTCTACAGCAAGGCCTTTTCAGATTTATAAATCTTCCGCAGGATCAGGTAAAACACATCAGTTGACGTTGGAGTATCTCAAATTGGCCTTGAGAGAAAAATCGGCCTTCAAACAGATCTTAGGTGTGACCTTCACCAATAAAGCGACCAGTGAGATGAAGTCGCGAATTGTCAAGGTATTGGAGACGCTGAGTCTTGGCAAGGATCATGCGATGAAGACTGATTTGATGGCAGCATTACAACTCTCAACATCAGATCTTAAAAAACGCGCAGAAGAAGTTTTATCAAACATCTTACATCAGTATGGAAGATTTTCTATTGTTACCATTGATAGTTTTTTTTATCAGGTAATCAGATCTTTTGCACAGGAGATGAGCTTGCAAGGGTCATTTAATGTTGATTTGAATCAGGCACAAGTCATTAAAAAAGTGGTGGATCAATTACTCCTTGACATAGGAAATCCCGAACAGAAAGAGCTTAAAAAATGGCTAATAGAATTTGCGGAAAGCAAAGTAGAGGAGGGCAATCGCTGGGATTTTAGAGCAGATATTGAGAAATTGGGAGGGCAAATTCTGACCGATAATTTTAAGAGACATGCGGAAGTCATTTTAAAATTAAGTGACGATCCGAAGTATTTCCCTCAGGTAAAAAAAGCCCTCTATAATTCCTCAAATGCGTACCGCGTTAAATGTCATAAATTAGCTGATTTAGGAATTAAGCATCTAGATGAAATAGGAGGATTGTCTTATATTAAGGGCAAAAGAGGAGGGCCTGCAGGCTTGTTCTATAAAATAGTGAATCAAGAATTTGAAGTAAGTGCTCCACGTAAGGCGGCCATGGGAAATTTGGAAGCATGGTTGACAAAAGAGCATCAAAAATCGGGAGATTTGATTTCTTTTTTAGAGGAAAAATTATGGCCTGTTTATGATGAATTGGTTCAGTATATGGTGTCCAATGAATTGGTGTATTTTTCAACACTAGAGGCCCGGAGGTACTTGTACACCTTTGGAATATTATCAAAAATCAATAAAGAATTGGTCAAATTTCGAGAAGAAAATGACATGGTATTGATTGCTGATTTGCCTGATTTCTTGAATAAAATCATTAATGACAGTGATACGCCTTACATCTATGAAAAAGTAGGCGAGCGATATGCGCATTACCTAATCGATGAATTTCAAGATACTTCTGGATTTCAATGGGAAAACTTTAAACCTTTGGTTAAGAACGGAACAGATCAAGGTTATTTTAGTATGGTTGTTGGCGATATCAAACAATCTATTTACCGATGGAGAGGAGGTAATTGGCGATTGTTGAAAGATCATGTCAAGGAGGATATTGGTGTCGAGGCTTCCCAAGACCATCAGCTAGATGCTAATTGGAGAAGCGGAAAAAACATCGTCGAGTTTAATAATAAATTATTCTCCACCATGCCAGTCGTGGCCAGGCGCTATTTTTCGGACTTACTGCCGACCCATGAAGCATTCATTGAAAATGCACTCAACGCGTATGACGGGGTTGCTCAAAAGGTGATCCTTACCGACGATGAATCATATATCAATTTCACTTATCTCGAAGCTGACGATGAAAACACATGGAGTAAAGTAGCTTTAAAAAAAACGATTGAAGTTGTCGAAAAGCTTCAACATAAGGGCTATCAACTCAGGGATATTGCCATTCTGGTGAGAACCAAAAAGGAGGGAAAAGTCATCGCAGATGGATTTTTGGAGTACCATAGCTCTGAAGAAGCGATAAAGGGTTTGAATTATGATGTGGTCAGTTCAGAGGCCTTGTATCTATCTAGTAGCGAGGTGGTTAACTTAATCATTAGCTTGATGAGGTGGGTACATCAAAATCAAGATAAAATGGCGCTTTGGGAATGGTTTACTAGCTATTGGGCCATCAAAAATGAAAAGCCGAAGCAAGAAGCATTTGAGAGGGTTGACCAATGGCAAACCTATATGCCCGCTGAGTTTTTGTCACAATTATCCCATTTTAAAACGTTGAGCTTATATGAACTGATTGAATCGTTTATTGAGTTATTGGCTCTGAATGATCTTCCTGAGCAATATACCTATCTCCAAGGACTCCAAGATGCGGTTTTAGACTTTACCAAAAATACGAGAGGAGACCTACCTTCTTTTTTGATCTGGTGGGAAGAGGAAGGGCAAAGCAGAGCCATAAAAATAACGGATGAAAATGATGCCATTAAAGTACTTACGATCCATAAAGCCAAAGGCCTAGAATATCCTGTAGTGATACTTCCTTTTTTGAATTGGCCTTTTGAAAAAAAGGGGAAAGAGGAAATTATTTGGGTGGATGGGGGGCCCCTAAATGACATTGTCCAGATGCCCATCATACCTATCAAACATTCAAAAAATCTACTTAAAACCTATTGGTCTGATGTATATGCGGCGGAACACATCAATGGCTTTATTGACAATATGAATGTTCTTTATGTCGCCTTAACACGCCCGACGCATGCGCTTTATGTGTTTGCTGAACAAAAAGTGAAGCATGACTTGAAGGATATGGGTTCCTTTGTGAAAAATATTTTGATGACCCTTCCTGATGGAGACGAAAACCCTCAAACTTTCACTTTTGGAGCGTTGCCTGATGGGATAAAAAAAGCCAAAACACAGATTGAATTTAGCTTAACCGAATATCCCAGTTCCTCTTGGCGGGAGAAGGCGCTTTTACAAACAAGAGGTGGGTCAATGATCAAA
Organism: Flammeovirgaceae bacterium UBA4465; assembly: GCA_905182655.1. Taxonomy (GTDB): domain Bacteria; phylum Bacteroidota; class Bacteroidia; order Cytophagales; family Cyclobacteriaceae; genus UBA4465. Next base: position 16,255 of record CAJJCN010000022.1, on the reverse strand, counting down.
GATGTATCCTTAGACGCCCAACAAAGGGGGATTGACATTCATGATGCCTTAAGTCAACTCCATCAAGTGGGAGATGAATTAAGAATTGACAATTTAGAGTTAAGAGGGCTTTTAGAATTGATCATCTATCACAAAGATGTGGTAGGCTTTTTTGAGCAGACAGACGAAGTTATTTTGGAGCACCCCATGTTATTGCCAGGAGGGGAGGTCAGAAGAATCGATAGATTGGTGAAGAAGGGGGGCTACTGGCATGTCATCGATTTCAAAACAGGACATCCGCGAGCAAAGGATCAAAATCAGGTGAAGGAATATATTCAGATTTTATCCCGTATGGGATTCGAAGGATTAAAGGGCTATTTGATATATTTAGACCCGATAAGCTTGTTGAGGATTTAATCACTAAAATGAATTGAAGAGTAACTTTTTGTGCAAATAATTTTAACTTTGCTTTTAAAAAAAAGTTCATGACAAAAGTAAAAGCAAACGACGTTATTAAAGTCCATTACACCGGAAAACTTACAGATGGCGAAGTCTTTGATTCTTCAGTGGGTAGAGACCCCATTGAATTTACCGTGGCATCGGGTCAAATGATCAAGGGATTCGATGATGCAGTTGACGGTATGGCGTTGAATGAGAAAAAGACAGTAGAAATCCCTGCGGCGGATGCCTATGGAGAGCACAATCAGGAGATGGTACAAACGGTTCCCAAAGAAAATTTACCTCCTGAAATGGTCCCAGAGATAGGACAACAGCTTTCAGCAACTGCTGATAATGGTCAACAAATTCCGGTAACCATTGTCGAGGTGAACGAAAAAGACATTAAAATTGATGCCAATCATGCACTCGCAGGGAAGGATTTGATTTTTGAAATTGAGGTTATTGAAATAGCCTGATCTAGGAGGAAGCTGCGCAATATTTTAAAAGAGTAGTTCCTCATTTTTTTTGCTGAATTCAACTTAATTTCTAGCTCTTTGATCTAGAAATTAAGTTAAGCATTTCTTAACCCATTTACCCTCTCTTACGATTGAGTAGTTTTCACATTATTTCTGTATGAAGACGTTGAAAAGCATAAGTATTTTCCTTGATTCACCCACCTTCTCCCACTCTTTTTCTTGACTTAAGTAAAAGTCACTTTTTTATCATATTTTGAACCCAAAATCATTTTTCATAAAAAAAAGTCGCAGTTAGAGGTGCCAATGATTCGATGATCACTATTGTTTTTTTGATTTAAAACCTACTTTAAAGCCTTTTTAAGCCCTATTTTTTGATTTTATGGATAGGGTTATTTTTTTTGAAAAAAAAGTGGGAGAAAGTGGGAAATAGTGGTTGTAAATGTCGAATTATTTTATAGATTTGTGGTGGTGGTTTATTTTTTTAATAACTCTTATGGCTTTTTTTACAAGCGAATTTGAGTGCAAGCTGGATACCAAGGGAAGATTAGTCTTACCTGCAAAGATTAAGTCTAATCTTCCCGAGGTCTCCACTTCAGAGCTCGTCCTAAGAAAAGGTTTTGAATCTAATTTGATTCTCTACCCGATGCTCGAGTACAAAAAAATACATCAAAAAATCTCAAGTCTAAGTGAGTTTAATCCTGAGCAGCGAAAGTTGAAAAGGATGTTTTTTAGGAGTATTGCTCAGGTAGAATTGGACAATGCAGCTAGAATCTTAATTCCTAAAACGATGTTGTTGCATGCCAAAGTCAATCGAGTGGCCATTTTGATTGGAATGGGCAATTATATTGAAATATGGGATCCTCATATTTTTGATTTAAATCAAAAGACCGATGTGGCTGAATTTTCGAATTTAGCAGAAAAATATCTTGATGAATAGGTGAATAAATGAGTTATCATGTACCCGTTTTACTTAAACAGAGTGTTGAAGGGTTAAATATCCAGGCTGGGGGAATTTATGTAGATGTGACTTTTGGAGGGGGAGGGCACGCCCAAGCTATATTTGAACAGATGAAGCAAGGTACCTTGATCGCTTTCGATCAAGATCCAGATGCCGCAAAAAATACAGCTTCATTTGAATCTGACGCACAGCGTCCTTTTATTTTTATAGCTTCCAATTTTAGACATCTCAAAAGGTATTTAAAATTTCATAAAATTGACAAAGTAGATGGAATTTTAGCAGATTTAGGTGTTTCATCCCACCAATTTGATCAGCAGAATAGGGGGTTTTCTACACGATTTGATGGAGCGCTTGATATGCGGATGGATCAAGTATCCACCATCACAGCTGCTAAAGTGGTTAATGAATACTCTGAAGAGGTACTTATCCAATTATTATCACGATATGGAGAGATTAGAAATGCCAAAAGATTGGCTGCTGAAATCATAAGTGCAAGAGCCATCGCACCGATCCATACGACGGCGGCACTCAGGTCAATTGCAATGAAATCTGCGCCGAATGGCAAGCATGCTAAATATTCAGCACAGCTTTTTCAAGCGATTCGAATCGAGGTTAATGATGAAATAAATGCCCTAAAGGAATTTTTAATACAATCTAAAGATGTTTTGAAGGTCGGTGGTAGACTGGTAATCATCAGTTATCATTCCCTTGAGGACAGGCTGGCTAAATTTTTAATAAATACGGGCAATCTTGAAGGTATAGTAGAAAAAGATTTTTTTGGAAATATAATCAGGCCATTTGAGCCTATGAAAGGGAGGTTGATCACACCAGCAGAAAATGAAATTGCTTTAAATAATAGAGCCAGGAGTGCCAAGTTAAGAATCGGGATAAAAAATTAATATGGTAACCAATACCTATAAACCTAAGGATCAAAGTAAGCGAGGCATTTTATCGCTGTTAGAAAGATTTTTACATATTGATGGGAGCATTAAGGAGGTCATCCATGTGCGTTTTATGTCCCAGATTGTTTTTGTCTCGGTGCTGTGCTTATTATATATCGGGAACCGACATTATGCTGAAAAAACAGTCCGAAGCATCAGTCAATTAGAGCGTGAAGTAGAAGATTTGAGAGCGGATTATACCACGCTTAAATCGGATTATATGTTTGCCAGCAAACAAGCTGAGATTTCGAGACGCGTGGCGCGCCTTGGCCTTTATGAAAGTAAACAACCACCACAAAAGATTTTAATGCCAAAGTGAAAGTAAAGACTGACATATTATTGAGGGTACGTATTGCTTATTTAGCGGTGGCCTTATTTACTATTGCTGCAGTTTATAGATTGGTGATCATACAATATGTTGAGTCCGAACAATGGAAAGGTTTGGGTCAGACCAATGGACTCAAAGTAATGAAGATCAATGCGACCCGAGGAAATATATATGCGGATGATGGTAGTTTATTGGCCACTTCGTTACCCTTCTATAAAGTGGCTTTTGACCCTTCGTTGGCCACCCATGATTTATTTGACAGCCAAATAGATTCTTTGGCTTATTTATTATCTCACCATTTCAAAAATTTAAGTCCAAGACAGTACAAAGCGAAGATTGATCAACAAAGAAAGATTGGAAGACGCTATATGGTCATCAATCAAAATTTAATTGATTTCCAAGAAAAAAAGAAAATGGAAAGATGGCCGATATTTAGAAAGGGTCGACTTTCAGGGGGCATCATTTTTGAAAAAGTTGAAAAGAGATTTTTGCCTTTTAGCCAGCTAGGGGGGCGCACGATCGGAACGGTCAATGGAGAGGATAGAGGAGTAGTAGGTCTTGAGTATAGCTTTAATAAGGAATTATCAGGACGAGATGGAGAAGCTCTGTATCAGAAAATGGTAGGAGGGGGATGGAAACCGGTTTACGACGGCACAGAGTTAAGACCGATTGAGGGGATGGATATTCAAACTACCATCAACGTGAATATTCAAGACATCGCTGAAAACGCATTGCTTCAGGCTCTCAAAAAAAATCAGGCGGATTATGGTTCAGTGGTAGTTATGGAGGTGAATACGGGTCAGATAAAGGCGATTTCTAATCTTAGTAGAAATTCGAAAGGCGCTTATTATGAGTCTTATAATTATGCCGTAGGAAGTCAAGGTTCTAGAGAGCCGGGTTCCACCTTTAAATTGGCTAGTATGATCGCGTTATTGGAAGATTCTAAATTGAAGCTTCACGATTCTATTGATACGGGGAATGGGTCATTCAAGTTTTTCAATGAAACGATGAGAGATCACAAAAAAGGGGGATACGGTAAGCTGTCGATCCAAGAGGCATTTGAAAAATCATCTAACATTGGTATCGCCAAGTTAATCAATAATCATTTTGGTAAAAACCCTCAAAAGTTCATCAATCAATTAATAGATATGGGGCTTTATGAGCCTTTGGCCTTTCAGATGTACGGCGAAGGAAAATCTTATATCAAATCACCGAAAGATTCAACTTGGAGTGGCACTTCATTGCCTTGGATGTCACATGGCTATGAGCTTAAAATGACCCCACTTCATACCCTGACCCTCTTTAATTCGATCGCCAATGAAGGTAAAATGGTACAGCCCATAATTGTTAAATACATCAAGCGTGCAGATCAAGTCGTTCAAGAATTTGAGGCAAAAGTATTGAAAGAAAAAGTATGTTCTGAAAGTACTTTGAAGGATGTCAAAATCATGCTTCAAGGAGTAGTAGAGCGAGGTACCGCCCAAAACATATATACTTCTAAATATAGTATCGCGGGCAAAACTGGGACCGCAAAAAATGTAAAAAACGGATTATATACCAACGAGTATTATACTTCATTCGTAGGCTATTTTCCTGCTGACAAGCCTAAATATAGTTGTATCGTTGTGATAGATAAACCCAAAGGATATCAAATATATGGTGGAGATGTTTCGGCACCCGTCTTTAGGAAGATAGCCGATAAAATCTATTCAAATGAAATAGAGTTACAAGATGTGGAACCTATTGAAGACCTTCATATGGCGGGCATTTTTCCATTAATTAAATCCGGCAATCAACGGGACTTAATACAAATAAGCAACAAACTAGGTATTTCAAATCATTCAGAGACACCCAACGCAGAATGGGTAAAGACTCAAATTATAAACAATTCTGTATTATGGAAAGAGAATAATTTAACGCCACAACAGGTACCTAACGTGGTGGGCATGACCTTGAAAGATGCCTATTTCGTTTTAGAGAATGCAGGTTTAAAAGTACAAACACAAGGTTTTGGAAGAGTCAAAACACAATCCATTGCACCTAATTCTAAATTAAGGTTGAATCAAAAAATAGAACTAAAACTTGGCTAAGCTCAAAGACATACTTTATGGCGTAAAGCTGAAGGCTATTTCTGGAAATAGGGATAGAGAAATCAATGGTCTGGCTTTCGATTCTCGAAAGGTTCGTCCAGGAGACCTATTTGTCGCTATTCGAGGGCTGAAGAGTGATGGCCACGATCATCTTGAACAAGCCGTAGCCCAAGGAGCCGTAGCCTTACTTATTGAAAAATTCCAAGGAAATTTCAGTGATGATATTGCTGTAATTGAAACGGATAATTGCGCAAAGGAATTGGGAGTGATTGCTGATAATTTTTATGATCATCCCTCTAAAAAGTTGAAACTGATTGGGATTACGGGGACCAATGGTAAGACGACTTCTGCCACCTTATTGCATTCATTATTTAGTAGTTTGGGTTACCAAGTAGGGCTCCTGTCTACGGTAGAAAACATCATTGGTAAGACCATTACTCCTTCTCAGTTCACCACCCCAGATGTTATTACCATCAATGAGCTTTTGGTGAAAATGATAGCCAAAGGATGTCAATATGTTTTCATGGAGGTCAGTTCTCATGCATTGGTTCAAGAACGCACCTCAGGACTCTCTTTTTCAGGAGGCGTATTTACCAATTTATCACACGACCATTTGGACTATCACTCATCCTTTGATGAATATATAAAGGCAAAAAAAATCTTATTTGATCATTTGAATGAGGATGCTTTTGCACTTGTAAATGCAGATGATAAGCGGGGCAAAATCATGGTTCAAAATACCAAAAGCCGTGTGTATAAATACGGTATGAAGGGTTATGGAGATTTTACTGCCAAATTACTCAACAATACCTTTCAAGGATTGGAACTTGACATTAGTGGTCAAAACATCTGGTTTCAACTGATCGGGTCATTCAATGCTTACAATCTTTTGACAGCCTATGCCGTGGCAACGATATTAGGCGAAGAGGCACAAGAAGTTCTGATTCAATTATCTCAGAGCAGCAGTGCAAGAGGAAGGTTTGAATATGTAAGTAATGATCATGACGTAATGGCGATTGTAGATTATGCACATACACCCGATGCATTAAACAATGTACTTTCAACCATCGATAGCTTAAGGACAAAGAATGAGCAACTCATTACGGTTGTAGGATGTGGCGGAAATAGAGACCAAGAGAAAAGACCGAAAATGGCTTCTATAGCTGCAAGCTATAGTGATAAAGTCATTCTGACCAGTGACAATCCAAGATTTGAAAGTCCAGAGACTATTTTGGATGACATGATGAAAGGGATTTCTCCCATTTATCATAAGAAAGTCATGCGGGTGACAGATCGAAGAGAAGCCATTCGTGTGGCCTGTAATCTTGCAGGTAAAACGGATGTGATTTTAGTGGCCGGTAAAGGACACGAAGATTACCAAGACATTCAAGGGAAAAAAGTACATTTTGATGATAAAGAAATATTAATGGAAATGCTTAAAAAACCATAATGCTGTATCATTTATTTGACTATATCGATCAGGAATTTGACCTATTTGGGGTAGGGGTTTTCCAATACATCTCTTTTAGAGCGGGATTGGCCGTGCTGATCTCTTTATTGATCACCATTACTTTTGGCCAAAGATTGATCAACCTCTTGAAAGCTTTTCAGCTCGGAGAATCCATTAGGGATTTAGGCCTAAGTGGTCAAATGGAAAAACAAGGCACGCCGACCATGGGAGGTATTATCATTCTTTTGGGTATCATCATTCCTACTTTGCTTTTTGCTGATCTGACCAATATTTATATCCTCTTATTAATCACATCTGCCATTTGGATGGGTGTTATTGGGTTCATTGATGATTTTCTTAAAATTAAAAAGAAAAACAAAGACGGTTTGCGTGGCAAGTTCAAAATCATCGGTCAGGTAGGTTTAGGTCTCCTTGTGGGAGGCACGATGGTGTTTCATCCAGACATTGTCGTTAGAGAATTTAATAGCAACGATATAAGTCTATATAGTGATATCAAATCATCAGCAACGACCATTCCGTTCTTTAAAAATAATGAATTTCAGTATTCATGGTTATTGCCTGATTTCCTTTCTGAATATGCCTGGGTCGTTTATGTATTAATGGTGACCTTTATTGTGACAGCCGTCTCTAATGGGGTAAACATAACGGATGGAATTGATGGTTTAGCAGCAGGAACGACAGCAATTATTGCCCTTTCGCTTGCCATTTTAGCTTATTTATCAGGAAATGTAATTTTTTCAAATTACCTCAACATCATGTATATCCCAAATTCAGGGGAGCTGGTTATTTTCTGTGCGGCCCTAGTGGGAGCCTGCATTGGCTTTTTGTGGTACAACGCGTTTCCCGCTCAAGTTTTCATGGGAGATACCGGGAGCTTGGCATTGGGTGGTATCGTTGCCGTATTGGCCTTGGCCATTAGAAAAGAGCTTTTGATTCCCTTATTATGTGGGATATTTTTTATTGAACTGCTTTCGGTCATTATACAGGTGGGTTATTTTAAATACACCAAAAGTAAGTTTGGTGAGGGGCAGCGTGTCTTTTTGATGTCTCCGATTCACCATCACTTTCAAAAGAAAGGGCTGCATGAATCCAAAATTGTAACCAGATTTTGGACGGTAGGTATTCTTTTAGCCGTCATAACATTAGCCACCTTAAAACTGAGATAAAGGATAAATGAAGGAAAAAATAGTCATATTAGGATCTGGAGAAAGTGGGGTAGGCGCTGCGATCTTAGCGGTGCAGAAGTATTATGACGTTTTTGTTTCAGACCGTGGTATTATTCCTTCGAACACGAAGCAAAAGCTTGATGAATTAGGGGTGGCATTTGAAGAAAAAAAGCACACTTTTGATTTAATTAAAAAGGCAGATACCGTAGTTAAAAGTCCAGGAATACCGGATAATACCCCTTTAATTATGGATTTGATAGCCCAAGGGATATCGGTCATTTCTGAAATCGAATTTGCCTTCAGACACATAGCCCCGAATGCCAAAATAATAGGGATTACCGGTACCAACGGGAAGACGACTACGGCTTTATTGACCTATCATTTATTAAAAGAGGCAGGTTTGGACGTAGCGTTAGCGGGGAATGTAGGCTACAGTCTGGCCAAAAGAGTTTCTGAAAAGAATTATGATTTTTATGTGATTGAAATCAGCTCTTTTCAGCTAGATGGCATCATTCAATTTAAACCTGATATTTCTATATTACTGAATATAACTCCAGATCATTTAGATCGATATCATCATGATTTCAAAAAATATGTCGCCTCTAAATTTCGGATGGTTGAGAATGTTACCGCAGCATCTTCCTTCATTTATTGCGCAGACAGTAGTGCCGTAGATGAGGAAGTCAGTGAACGAAACATAGCTGCGAGTTTATTTGCCATATCTGCGAACCCTCATTCAAAAAAAGGGGCATTTATAGATAAAGATCATCTGATTTTTAATTTTGAATATCAGGAAAAGAAGGATTTGATACCCTTGGCGGACATTCCATTGATAGGTCGGCATAATATGATTAACGCCATGTCATCAGCCTTGTGTGCCTTGATGTTAGAGATTCCCATTAAGAAAGTTTTGGAAGGTATGAAATCCTTTAAAAATGCACCGCATAGATTGGAAATGGTGGCAGAGATTGACCAAGTCAAATTCATCAATGATTCTAAGGCTACCAATGTAGATGCGGTTTATTACGCTTTGGAAGGTATAAAAGAGCCCATTATTTGGATCGCAGGAGGTATTGATAAAGGAAATGATTATTCAATTTTAGATCAATGGGTGGCCCAAAAAGTCAAAGGGATTGTTTGTTTGGGTATAGATAATACCAAAATCGAAAATCATTTTAGCGGTAAAGTCCCCTTTCTGGGTCGAGCCAGCTCAACAAGAGAAGCCATTCAAAGTGCTTGGGAGATCGCAAGTGCAGGAGATGTTGTTTTATTGTCCCCTGCGTGCGCCAGTTTTGACTTGTTTACCAATTATGAGGACCGTGGCGATCAATTTAAGGAGGCGGTAGGGTTATTAAATTTAAAATCTGCGAGCATATGAGGAAGGTGAAGGATTGGGCATATGAAAACTTGAAGGGTGACTCAATCATTTGGCTCATCGTTTTATTGCTTTCCATTTTCAGTGTGTTGGTGGTTTATAGTGCCACGGGTAGTTTGGCCTACAAATACGTAGGAGGAAATACGGAATATTATTTATTGAAACATGGTGCCTTGGTTTTTTTGAGTCTTTTTGCGATGTGGGGGGTACATAAAATTGATTATCGCTATTATGCTAAAATCTCTAAACTCCTACTTTGGGTATCGGTTTTTTTATTGGTCATTACTTGGTTATTTGGAGCCAATATCAATGAAGCTTCTCGTTGGTTGACCATACCGATCATTAACCAAGCTTTTCAGCCTTCTGATTTGGCCAAACTGGCATTGATTGTGACCTTGGCTAGTATGCTTTCCAAGCGACAACAGAATATCCAAGATTTTCAAAGGGCCATTATTCCCATGCTGATTTGGATCGGACTTATTTGTGGTTTGATTGCCATGACCAATATCTCTAGTGCCGTATTGCTTTTTAGTACTTGTATGGTCGTACTCTTCATTGGACGTGTTCCATTGAAATTCATTGCCATGTTACTTATCATTGGCGGATTCGCAGGGATGATTGCCTTTCAGTTTGGACAGCGAGGGGGTACAGCGGTAAGCAGGATAGAGGCCTTTTTTGGTGATGAAATACCTTACCAAGCTCAACAGGGCTATGCGGCCATTGCCACCGGTGGATTGTTCGGAAAAGGACCGGGACAAAGTGATCAAAGAAATTTTTTACCTTCTGCATATTCTGATTTTATTTATGCGATTATCATTGAAGAGTATGGCCTTGTAGGCGGGATAATTGTCATTTTTTTATACCTGGGTTTATTATATCGAGGGATGAAAGCGACCACTCATTCTGAGACGGCCTATGGGGGTTTATTGGTTTCGGGGCTTGTTTTCTCTATTATTTTTCAAGCGATGATCAATATTGGCGTAACCTTAGGTCTTGGTCCCATAACCGGTGTTACCCTGCCTTTGTTAAGTATGGGAGGAACTTCGCAATTATTTTTTGGCATTGCCATTGGGATGATTTTGAGTGTCACCCAAGGTGAATTGTCCCCATATCCAATGGGTGTTAAGGGCAACCAATCAAAGAATTTTGAAAGAGTGGCATGATGGGGGGAGCGCATAGGACATATCGTATCATGATCAGCGGCGGAGGAACTGGAGGCCATATTTATCCCGCCATATCGATCGCACAAGCATTGAAAGCCAGGCATTCAGATGTTGAAATACTTTTTGTGGGTGCCCAAGGAAAAATGGAGATGAAAAAGGTGCCTGAAGCAGGCTTCGAAATTGTAGGGCTTTGGATCAGTGGATTACAAAGAAGCATAAGTCTGAAGAATTTGATGTTTCCGATCAAACTACTTTTGAGTTTAATAAAGTCATTTCAGTTGATCAGGAGTTTTAGGCCAGACGTTGTGGTAGGCGTAGGGGGTTATGCCAGTGGGCCCTTATTATATATGGCGACATTAAACCAGATACCCACGCTCATTCAGGAACAAAATTCCTACGCAGGCCTCACCAATAAGTGGCTCTCAAAATCGGTTTCAACCATCTGCGTAGCTTATGAAGAAATGGATAAGTTTTTTCCAAAAGATAAAATAGTCCTTACAGGAAATCCTGTGCGGAAGGATATTTTTCAAGATAGCACACAAGCCAATAAAGCCCATGCGTTCTTCAAATTGAATCCCAATAAAAAAACCTTATTAGTCATAGGTGGAAGCTTAGGAGCCAAAACAGTCAATGAAAGTATTCTGTTGGGACTCGAGCAACTTTGGGCTGCAGATATCCAATTGATATGGCAGACGGGAGGTTTTTATTATACTCAAATCATGGGTAAAATGAAAAAGCCATGGGATCAGCGATTGAGAGTATACGATTTCATCAAGGAAATGCAATATGCTTATACGATTGCAGATGTAGTTGTCAGCAGAGCAGGTGCGCTTTCACTTTCCGAATTGATGTTGAGCGCAAAGCCCAGTATCTTAATACCCTCACCTAATGTGGCAGAAGATCACCAGACGTTAAACGCCCAAAAGCTGATTTCAGGTAGGGCTGCCCTCATGGTGCCTGATGCATTGGCGGATAAAATGTTGGTCAAGACGGCATTATCCTTACTGTCAGATGAGGAACAACAACAAGAATTAAGTAAAAACATATCTGCCATGGGCCGACCCCATGCGGCTGTGGATATTGCAAAAAAGGTCATAGAATTAGTCGCATGAATTTGACTCAATTACATAGCGTATATTTTTTGGGAATTGGTGGCATAGGTATGTCAGCGCTTGCTAAATGGTTCAAGCATAGAGGTTTGGCAGTGGGGGGATTTGATAGATTATCAACGCCACTTACGCGTTCTTTGGAAGCTCTAGATATCGAGGTGCATTACGAAGATCAAATAAGTCAACTTTCCCAAAAGTATAAAGAGGATCCACAGACCTTAGTGGTTTATACTCCAGCTATGCCAGCATCCTCACAGCTACTGAAGTTTTTTAAAGTAGGAGGATTTCAAATAAAAAAGAGATCTGAAGTTCTGGGAATGATTACTCGGGATCATTTCTCTATCGCGATAGCCGGAACCCATGGAAAGACGACCACTTCCTCCATGGTGGCCCATGTGATGCACAGTAGTACTCAAGGGTGTTCTGCTTTTGTAGGGGGCATCATGACCAATTATGACTCCAATTTACTGATCGGTGCCGAAGAGGGTGTCGTTGTGGTTGAAGCAGATGAATTTGATCGGTCTTTTTTACAATTGAGTCCTGATTTTTCCGTCGTTACCTCCTTGGATCCAGATCATTTGGATATCTATGGAGATGCTGATGAGATGACCAAGAGTTACTTAGCGTTCATTCACAAGACTGATCCAGAAGGCCAAATCCTTTTACACAAAGATGTTTCGTCAAAGTTGGGTGCTGATTTGTTGAGGAAACACCGGACTTATGGTCTTGAAGGCGCACAAATCACAGCCAATAACATTAGGGTTGAAGCAAGTAAATTTGTATTTGATTATGTAGGAGCTGTTGAAATTAAGAACCTTCATTTAGCCTTGCCCGGATTTCACAACGTTGAGAATGCGCTGGCAGCGATCACTGCAGCATTAGATCGTGGTGTTGGGCCTGATTTCATTAAAGAAGCTATTGAAAGCTATCGGGGTGTCAAACGAAGATTTGAATTTATATTGGATCGTTCTGATCTGGTTTATATTGATGATTACGCCCACCACCCCAATGAAATTGCGGCTTTGCTTAAGTCAGCTAAAAAACTCTATCCTGAGAAGAAAATCACGGTGGTATTTCAGCCTCACTTGTTTTCAAGAACTCGAGATTTTTATCAAGAGTTTGCTGAAAAACTATCACTCGCGGATGAAGTCATTATGCTTGATATTTATCCTGCACGTGAGCAACCTATACCCGGTGTGGATGCCCATTTAATCTTAGATCGTATCACACAAGTAAACAAAAAAATGGCCAGTTTAAATGATTTTCCGACGATTCTAAATGCATCTAATGTAGAAGTATTATTAACCGTAGGGGCAGGAAGTATAGATACCTTAGTACCCATAATAAAGTCTTTTTATACATGATATGAATACTTATTTTAAAAACATATTGATTTATTCGTTGGGCAGTTTGATCTTGATTTCATCGATCAGCTTTCGGGCGCTGAGGCTATCTGAACGAAAAGTGACGGGGATTCAAATTGAGATCATGAACGATCAAGAATTTTACCTCATCGATCAAATTGAAATTCAAGCGTTGTTAAATAAAGAGCATTCGATCACTGTATTAGGTTCGAAGTACGATCAAGTTGATTTTAAGTTGCTGGAAAAACAAGTAGAGGAGAATCCTTTCGTAGCCCAAATTGATGTTTTCATGAATGTGAATGGAGTTTTGGGCGCTAAAGTATCTCAGGCGCAACCTATTGGACGTTTGATGAACCCGCGAGGTTCCGATCAATACATAGATATTACGGGTAAGTTATTGCCGATGAATACTGATTACACTGCTCGGGTTCCGCTCATTTCTTTTGCCAAATATCCGCAATGGGAATCACATTTAGGAGAAGATGATTTTGGGAAGCAATTAATGGAATTCTTGATTTTCATCAATAAAGATGAACTGTGGAAGGCTCAAATCGCACAGCTCGCGGTGAGTGAGGAAAATGAATTGACCCTATGGCCACAAATGACCAAACAATTAATCCTGTTTGGGCCTGCCGATGAGATTGAAGAAAAATTTAAAAAATTAAAGCTTTTTTATAAAGAGGTGCTTCCCAAAAAAGGGTGGAACACCTATAGTTCTGTAAACTTAAAATACAAGAATCAAATTGTGTGCAAGTAAATAAATTGATGAATAATGGATAACAACCAAATAATTGTAGGCCTTGATATTGGCACAACTAAAATCTGTGCGATTGTGGGCAGAAAAAACGAGTTCGGAAAACTGGAAATACTGGGTATGGGTAAAGCCATTTCAGACGGTGTCATTCGGGGTATTGTCACCAATATTGACAAAACGGTAAAGGCGATTGAAACCGCGATAGAGGAGGCCAGTGCACAATCAGAAATAGAGATCAATGTGGTCAACGTGGGCATCGCTGGGCAACACATCAAAAGTGCGGTACATCATGGATCTATCACCAGAGCCACCAATGATGAAATTACCGTTGAAGATGTCAGTCGACTCGCCAATGACATGTATCGGATCGTCATTCCACCGGGCAGTGAAATCATTCATGTCATGCCTCAGGATTATTTGGTAGATTATGAAGAAGGCATCAAGGATCCTGTCGGTATGTCTGGCGTTAAGTTGGAAGCTGATTTCCATATCATTACCGCACAGACCAACGCCATCAATAACATCAATAAATGCATCAAGCGAGCAGGATTGAAAATTGAAAATTTGATTCTTGAACCTTTGGCTTCCAGTCTCGCGGTACTGAGTGAAGAAGAAAAAGAGGCCGGTGTTTGTTTGGTTGACATAGGAGGAGGGACCACAGATATTGCTGTTTTTTATGACAATATCATCAGGCATACGGCAGTGATCCCTTTTGGAGGCAACATTGTTACCTCAGATATCAAACAGGGATGCATGGTGATGCACAATCAAGCCGAATTATTAAAAACAAAATTTGGGAGAGCGATTTCAGATGAGGCCAATCCCAATGAAATCGTTGCCATTCCTGGTTTTAGGAATAGACCCGCTAAAGAGATTTCTGTCAAAAACCTTGCTCATATTATTGAAGCGAGAATGGAGGAAATCATTGAAATGGTCCATACCGAAATCATTTCATCGGGCTATCATAAAAAATTAGCAGCAGGGATCGTAGTGACTGGCGGCGGTTCACAATTAAATAATTTAAAACAATTATTTGAATACATGACGGGTCTGGATACACGAGTAGGTTATCCCAATGAGCATTTAGGGAAGAGTAAGGTTGAAAATGCAAAAAGCCCCATGTATGCCACCTCAGTAGGTTTGGTTTTGACCGGCTTCAAAGCATTGGATATCAGAGAATCAAACTATAAAGAAACCACCACACTTTCGGGACGTAAAGTAAAAGATAAAAAGAATTCAAATTTTTTCGGGAATATGTTGGAACGGACCAAGGAATTGCTCTTAGACGACATCAACGATAAACAAGAATATTAGAAAATAACAGAGAACAACTAAAGAGAACAATCATGGCAGAAAACACATATGCATTCGATATGCCCACCCATCACAAATCAATTATTAAGGTAATTGGTGTAGGAGGTGGCGGCAGCAACGCTGTTAATTACATGTTTAATCAAGGGATTAAAGATGTAGAATTTGTAGTTTGTAATACAGACAGTCAGGCGCTTCAAATGAGTCCAGTACCTAATAAACTTCAAATTGGGATCAATTTGACCAGTGGATTAGGGGCAGGTGCCAATCCTGAAAAAGGACGAAACGCCGCGATAGAAAGCAAAGAAGAGATCAGAGAACTTCTCGGAGATGATACTAGAATGATTTTCATCACTGCGGGTATGGGAGGTGGAACTGGTACGGGTGCAGCACCTGTGATCGCATCTGTGGCGCAAGAGATGGGTATTTTGACGGTAGGCATCGTTACTTCCCCTTTTGCTTTTGAAGGAAGAAAAAAAACCAAACAAGCCAATGAAGGAATTGATGCCTTAAAAGAACATTGTGATACGGTCTTGGTAATTCTCAATGACAAAATCAAAGAGATGTACGGCAATCTATCCATTCGAGAAGCTTTTGGACAAGCAGATAATGTATTGACCACGGCCTCAAAAGGCATTGCTGAAATCATCACGGTTTCTGGCTATGTGAATGTTGATTTTGAAGATGTGAAGACGGTAATGAAAGGAGCCGGTGCCGCCGTAATGGGTAGCTCGGAGACGACCGGAGAGAACAGGGCCAAAAGAGCGGCTGAAGCGGCTATAAATTCTCCTTTGCTTAACAATCACACCATTGCAGGCGCACAGAAAATATTATTAAGTATTGTATCTGGGGAAGAAGCAGAATTGCAAATGGATGAACTCACTGAGATCACAGACTACATGCAGGATATGTCAGGAGAGGATGCTGAAGTTATTTTTGGTCATGGAGTAGACCCTACCTTGGGTGAAAAAATCCGAGTAACCATCATCGCGACAGGATTTTTGATTGCCCCAAATGAAGAAGTACCGAAGGTAGCCTTAAGTGATCAGAGCACTGCTGACCTCAATAATGAAGATGAAAGTCAGATGGATTCAAATGAGGACCAAGCAAATAAAGTATATGATTTAGAAGCTTCCGAAGGCATCAATCAAATCAGTCTTTTTGGGAATGATCTTGAAGATGATGCTGAAAATTCAGAAGATTATGATTTGAAATCAATCATACCTACTCCCGCATTTGATCATCGAATTTCAGAGGAAACCTATGATCCTTTACAATATGATTTTGATGTACCCGAGAGTAGAGATGAGGATCATGAGGCATTTACTTTTG
>CAJJCN010000021.1 GCA_905182655.1 Flammeovirgaceae bacterium UBA4465 | reverse complement strand
GGAGGTATAAATATTGAACAGCAAACCAATGACCAACAGCACGAGCCAAGGCCGGTTGCCCAGAAGTTGCTTTAAATCTTTTACCAAATCTTTCTTTTGATCCACCGGGGGTTTGACCCGTTCTTTGGTCATAAGAAAGGTCACGACCATGAATAGAGCCAAAAACACAGATAATAAATAAATAGATTTACTGTAACCCTCTTTTTGATTGATGACCGAGAGGTCGCGCTGATCTATCTCTGCCATTCCGGATAGAATGAACACATATTCTTGATGGGCTTCCATCTGAAAGCTGATACTTTGAGCAGGTGCTTTGCTTGAGGCCGCCTCTTCCTTCAAAATAAATTTTCCGAGTCCTTGTTTGAGATTGATGCGCGCGCTCGCTACGTCGACCGGAGCCGTGACCCGTACTTCGTATGAGCTCCCGTCCGGCAATGGCTTCCATTCGACCGTAGGATTTACATTGCCAAAGAAAACAACCAAATAGAGCAAGGCCCCTTGCACCAACATCCCCCCTGCAAAGGCCCCTACCATGCGATAGGATCCCAAACTGGTGCGTTCCTTATCATCACCGGTCATGACTCCCATCAATGCCCCATAAGGGATGTTATTGGCCGTATATATCAAGGTAAATAGAATATAAGTGACGTAGGCATAGAGAATCTTGTCTTGATTTCCCAACTCTGGTGCGGTAAAAAGTAAGGATAAAATGAGGGCTAACGGGACGGCAGTCCATAATATCCAAGGCCGAAATTTACCATATTTTGAGTTTGATCGATCTCCTAAAACGCCCATAAACACATCGCTCAATCCATCACTCGAACGGGCCACAAGCATGAGCAGACCCACCGAAACGGGATCTAATCCAAACACATCTACGTAGAAAACAAATAAAAACGTAGAAACACCGCGCCAAGCGATGTTGGCCGCACCATCACCTAAGGCATAGCCTATTTTCTCTTTTATTGACAACTTCTCGTTTATTTCCATCCGTATCCTAATTAATGAATTGCTTAGCGCCCTCTTTCTATCGTTTTCAGTAATTGAGTTTGGGGTAGGTATTAAATGAGCACATATTGGTTATCTTCAAAAAACTCTGACATCAAAAATAGTTTGACCTAGTTTCATTTTATTCTAATTCAGCAAATATTTATCCGATCATGGATAAAAAAGAGTGACCGCAATCAAATGATCTTGTTTTGCTCCAATAAAAACGTAGCGCTTTTGCTTTTGCAGATGCCCTTTCTCAACTTGTAATCAAATACGAGTTCGTCATTTTTGATCTCACTTTCAAAGCAATAATTGGCCATCTGGTCAGGGTGCTCCTCTTCCAAATCGCATAATTGAAGATCATGGGTGGCCAAGAGGCCCAAGGCTTTTTGAGCCATCACCCTTTTTACGATTTTCATCGATCCCAGGATTTTATCATCTGAGTTGGTCCCTCGCAATATTTCATCCATCAAGAGCAAGCATCTGCCCTTATCCAACTGAGCCATGACAGCCTTTAACTTTTGTACTTCGGCAAAGAAGTAGGATTTCCCCTCGCTCAATGAATCTGCATGTCTCATCGTGGCCATCATGGGCAATGGATGAATTTGGGCCTGATCACTACACACCGGAGCGCCCATTTTGGCCAAAGCAAAGTTGATCCCTAAGGCACGTAGAAAAGTGCTTTTTCCAGACATGTTGGAACCCGTCAGTAAGATGAATTTTGAGTCCTGGAGCGTAAGGGTATTAGTAACCGATTCATTTTTAGCCACCATCGGATGGCCCATATTTTTGAATTCAATCTGAAATTGGTTATTGAAGGTAGGAAAAACGTACTCAGGATTATTGTAGGAAAAATTGGCAAAACTGTTTAGACTCTCAAATTGTCCAAGGACTTGTATCCATGTGAATAGTTGGTCGCCAAACCTTTGCTTCCATTTTAACATCAAGGTCCTCACATTTAGATGATAGAGAAAAAGTCCTCCCAACAAGAGGGCCGCGAAAGGATTGCGAAAACTCCCCAACCGATGCACCATATGTGACAATCGCTTGACATGGTCATGTGCCGAACGTTGCTCATGAAATGTAACTTTCTGAAGATCGGTCAAGTAAGGGCTTTTAAAGTCTTGTTGGCTGATCTGCGCCAAGAGCAGGCCATACTTCTTGAGGATCTGATCTATGTGATCGGCCACGATGAGGTCTTCATTGATTTTTCTGTAATGCAGCCCTGTAATCAACCAATTGATTAATACCGCGGTGGAGCCCAAGTCATAGTAAATTTCCAATTTCAAAAAATAATAGGACATGAACAATGCCACAGGTAGTGCTCCCAGCACTAAAAATAGCACATTCACTAATTTTGGAATCGTTTTTTTCTTTTTCAAAGTCCATGCCTTCAATGATTCAATATGTCCTTCCTCGTCCTTCACTTCTATCGCAATGGCCGCAAAAGATTGGCGCCACTCAATTTGGCCTGAAAGTTCTTTGATGGCCGCCTGCCGATCCTTGATCCACCGAGGTTCGTAATTTTCTAAGAAAGCATTTTTCAAGGCCTGTAAGCCCAAAAAAGTTCGGGTACGATTGATTAAATGAAACAAAGATTTTGGACCGAAAAAATCTAAGTCATACGCGTAGTCATGACGGGGATCAGAAAATTCACTCCCATCATTATGTTCATCAAAAACCAATTTATTTGATGAAATTATTTCTTTATTATTAATATTTATCTTATTGATAATCAATTTTTTATACCAATTAATACGATCAGTTTGTTTAATAAGAATGAGAAAAATACCTATCAAGCTCAAACCTATAAAAAACGCCCCTATCACTCCCCCTTCGCGATAGAGAAGCACAGGTAAGATAAAGGCCGCGGTCACGAGTAATCTGGCGATCAAGATGCCCAGCGCTTTCTTTTTCAAAACCTTAAGAGCGGCTTCATTTTGGTGAAGTAACCTACGATACTGTTCCAGAGATGTCATCTTTTGTTAACTAGTGATTTAATTTAAAATAATCTTGCCTTTAATGTAAGGAAAACAGAAAGGTTGATATGTGAATTTTGAGTTATCTCCTCAAACTATTTATTTGTAGATTCAACCAACTCATCTTAACTTAAAAAATCGGTTTCTTTTGCTCTTTAATAATTAAAAACAAAACCGATCCCCAATAGTTCCTTAAACTGAACCCGAGGTCCATAGCCATCTATTATGCCATCTTTGTTGTCATCCACAGAAACTTTCACATCGTGATCATAGTATAAATGCGTGTTGATGTTTACCGATAGAAATTTATTTATTTTCATGACCACTAGTAGTTCCCAATTCACATCTAGATTTTCTGGCTTGACCAAATAGTTGGTAAATAAGGTCAATTTGGAGTTTACACTGATGTTATTAAGCCATTCTTGCTCAAAATCACTCTTTATATAATTCATAGATACATAACCCCCAAACTCACTTCGGTACCTTCTTGCCTCGGTGATCAAGACACCTAAGTCATCATACACGGCTCCTTCTAAGCCAAAAGCGCCTTCATTGGCTAGCTGCTGGTCATTGACAAACGTAAATTTACTCGTAAAGGGAGCCATGACCACGCTGATAGCACCTTGCGGCTTGAAGTCAAACCCCAACGAACTGATCAAATAGGCAGGCGCTAAAAAATTGGCTATTTTTTGAGCATTTTCATTACGACCTATGGCCATCTGCGTATCAAAATTGAGTAAAAAAGTATAATTTAAGGCCTCGTTGAGGCGGTGTCCATACTTAGACGCAAAATGAAACTTGTCATCGGTTTTAAGATATCCCTCATTTTTCCCTTGTTTCATCAAGCCATAACCGACATTAAATACATTTTCCCAACTTGTTTTACCTTGGGTATAATTTGTGAAATATTTGATCAATCCATTCACAGCGAAGGTATTCTCACCCCCAGCCGCCCAATTGATCAATGCCGCTTGAGCCAAACTCAAAGAGAAAATTCCCCCATTTTTCCAGTTTGAAGTAGTGTCCCCTTGCTTCAAATTCTGATCTATGGCTATTTTTCTATCGTCCGCTACGCCCTGTTGAGTGCCGAGCATCAAAAATAGAAAAACAAAGAGGCTGAGTATTTTCAAAATTATCAATCAGTTATTCTTAAAAATAGATCATACATGAGCACTGCATCAGGCATACGTTGATAAATATCACAAGATGTGAGCTAATTATAGACCCCCACCTTTGAAAAAGGAGCAAAAAAAACAGATTTGGTAGTCACTCCCATTTGAGAGGGTTTAGGAACAAAAATCATCATAACCTGCTATAGTCCTATAATCCGATTTATAGATCACATCAGGATCTTAAATTAGGCCTTACGAGCCGCCAATGCGTCTGAAATTTCCTTGGCTCTTTCCTCGGTGATTTCATAATTTCTCATGATGTAAATAGCCCCTAATGTCCCCAATATGGGCAATCCAGAGAAAAACAATCGCAATCCTGTAATGGCACTTTCAGATTGTACTTCTAAACCAGTATCAAATCCGATCACCGTAAAAATTGCCCCACTCAATCCACCTGCAATTCCAAAACCAAATTTAACCATCCACCAATAAATAGCTCCGAAAGTTCCTTCACGACGTTTTCCAGTGTTGAGCTCATCCAGATCAATGACATCAGCAGTCATGGACATCATCAGGGTAAACAATCCACCAATCCCAAAAGAGAAAAAAGGCAATGCGAATAAAAATAAATAAGGTTTTCCAGGCACAAACAAAAACCAAAGCATGATATATCCGATCACTGAAATAGATTGAGTAACCAAAAAAGCCTTCTTTTTACCTAATTTCTTGGACATTTGAGTAACGATAGGAATCACTAAAAAAGTAGTGGATAAAGCACCCACACTACCAAAAAGCGTTGGCCAAATACCTGCTGCCCCGGCATCCCCATTGAACAAATAATAGACAATAATGAAAAATGTAAAAGCCGCTACAGTATTGAAGGCATTGAATACTAAAAAAGTAGCAAAGCAAAGTTTTCTAAAAGGGATAGATTGAAAAGCCTCTTTAAAGCTAATAATAATTTCTTTCAAGCTTCCACCTATGTTCTTCAAGGTTAGGGGAGAATAATTTTCATTTAAAGTAGACTTACTCTCAATAAATATGGCTGGGACCATAGCAAAAAGGGCACATATTATACCAACCCATATAGCCAGTTCTCTCACTGCGATATCTGCCGTTTCATACCAGGTTGGATCATACATAATGACCCAAAACCAAGGGGCGATCACCCAAGCCCATTGACCGATCCATTGGGCTACAGCCATGATATGGGTTCGCTCATGGAAATCGTTGCTCATCTCATAGCCTATCGCAACATAGGGAACGCTAAAAATGGTCAACCCCAAGTAAAAAACCAAAGACGACAACAAGAAATAGGTGAAATTATATTCAAGGCCATTTTCTCTGAACAATTGCCACATGATGATAAATGCGATCCCCATGATAATGGCACCAATGAATACGTACTGCCTCCGTCTGCCCCAGCGTGATTTTGTATTGTCCGAGATGAAGCCCATGATGGGGTCTGTAAGCGCATCAAAAACTCTGGGTACTAAAGAAACTACCCCCCACATCCAACCTGGAAAACCTAGATCCTGTACAAGTACAACAATGAATATACCCAGTACGGCTGGAAACATTTGATTGGCAAGCATACCCATACCAAAAGCAACTTTTTGACCGAAGGGAACTTTGTTATATGTAGACATGATCATTGATTTTTGTTAAACCGCTCTTTAATTACTTCAAAAGTTAGCTTTTTATTTCTATTGATGTCAACAATACCCCAATATTCTTCATTAGGTGCCCCGTCATAAGGAACGCCACTACTATTAGGAGCCCATCCCCCTACGTCCTGTACATTAGGATTTCCTGCCTTCCATAAGCCATCGGTAAATGAAAAGATGAATAAGCCTGTGTTGTGTTCGGCGTTTTTGAGAACTTCATCAATAATATTAGCATTTGCTACCGCCTGAGCCCTTTGGTTTTCACCCGCCTCAAACCCAGCCTTAGCTATGGCCATATAACTGTCGGCTCCACTTTCAGAAAAATACATGGGCTTATCGCTCAACTTTTCCCAATCTTCTATAATCGATGCGGGTTGATCCCACCTGTACACATTCATACCCCAAATATCAATGTTGGGACACATGCCCCGTGCTAAATCATCTGGCAGTTCTCCATGTGCCGTGGCGACTGGGTGACTTTTGTCCAACTCATGGATGAACGCTGCAGCCTCATTAAGTGCCTGATACCAGTTTTTTATATCGCCATCGAACCACTCAGGATGGTAATTATATTCATTACCAAGCTCCCAAGCCAAAATAGATGGGTGGGACTTGTATTTCTCTATATAATCCAAATATGTACCTGATGAAATATCAAAAGCACCTTCTTGATCATATCCAAAACTGATAATGACTTTAAGACCTGCCGCCCAAATTTTATCAAGGACTTCTTCCGATACGATAGGTTCATATACTCTGATGGTATTGATACCCGCCTCTACCATTAAAGACAAATCCTGATCTATCAAGTCAAAAGACCGCTTAGTACTACCCTGAGGTACGGGATGGTAACAAATACCTTTGATGAAGTAAGTCTCATTATTTACCAATAACTGACTTTTTGAAATCGAAACTACGTCCGATGGTTCTCTTTTCACACAACCAATCAGTGCTAATACTATCCCTACTAAAATTAATTTATCTACTTTCATTACTTCAATTAAGATGTTGGGGTATGAACTTATTACTTATCTGTTTCTATCATCTAACGTTTAGATTTGTCATGGGACCATCAAATATTCCCTATAAAAACCACCAACTTATTTACTTCATCTTTTCGTTTGAAAATGGAACTACTCAGGGCTCCATCTAATTTATTTCCTTCTAATTCTCGTAATTCTCCGTTATTTAGATGCACTTCAATTTTAGAAGACTTTGCTTTTTTATAAACGATAGGTACTTGACAATAGGTAAACCCTAAAGTCCCTTTTTCTAATTCAATTTTGCGTTTTTCTTTGTTCAGGTTGATGTATTCAAATGATTGCTGATTCGTTAAAAATTCATCATCGCGCAACATAAAAGGATCAAATCTCAAAATACCGGCTTCTACTTGAACACCCAATTCTCCCATTCTGCTCAGCAGATCTTCTTTTACTTGTCCGGTCATCCCGGGCTGTTGGGCCCCTTTTCCACCCGGCGTGTGCGAATAAGCATCCGTGGAGAAGGCACCATATAACTCTGGGGATTTATTCACTCCAATGCCTTCATTGATTTCGAAATAATGGTCAAAAAGTCTACCAATGAGAGCCTTTTCTTCATTTTGGTCTACTGCTTTTTTGGTGATCTCAAAAGTAGCTAACAACAGCTTTGATACCATATGCCAATAAATAGAGCCCAGCCCTTCGTATCCAAAAAATGTCCCTGATCTTCCTGTAAAGGATTTGTGATCAAATACGCCTTCAAAGATTTCATGCAGGGCGTTGGCTTCTTTTTTTACCAATGTATGATACGTCTCTGGAAGTGCTTGCAGCGCTGCCTTAAGAGAATTAACATTATTGAAATTACCATTGAAATGATATCCCCCAAGTGCATCTCTATCAATGACTTCAACGTTCTTATCTTTGATCAATCTCGTCAATAATCCAGAACTTAATACCGCCTCAGCCGGAATGGTGTTTTTAGCAACAAACCTGGGTAAATCCTTGTTGGGATAAAGTATGTAACTGAATTGATCGGCTCTAAACAAACGACTAGACTTGAGAGCATCCAAGACCTCTAAACTTTCCTGCGAAGACAAATATCCCGAACTCAAAACGGCTACTTGCCCCTCAAGCATTTCTGGAAGATATGAGATCGCCACTTCGTCTTCACCTTTTACCGTCATTAAATTGTAGGCATGATAAAGATGGTCTGGCCTTTTATTGGCCTTGATTGCGTGATCTAAAAATGCCAATGAAAGGCTAATGAACAAAGTTATATTGGATTTATGGGTCTTCGTTTTCTTTCCTGAAAACTTTTGGGCATAAATGGTATTCCTGTAAGAGCTACCTGCCTTTCCCAGGCCATCCAGTACCTTTTTACGATCCTGATTAGATATTTGGCCAGTCAATAATTCCTTATTTTGGGCTAAAGTTGTCGTCAGCTCATTCAGAAAATGATCTAATTCAACCGAAATCTCAAGATCATCTTGCTCATATTTATTTAAAATATTTTCAAAAAATGTAAGAAATCTTCGGAGGTAATATAAGGTGACCATGGATACGCCATTTCCGACCAGTGCATTATTGGCATCGTTCCATTCAGGTCGCTGAGTATTCATCCAAATCCCACCCTCAGGTATGAAATTTGACATTTTAGACAAGACCGTAGCTAAAATTTTCTCAATGAAATTAACCTTATGGATTTGGGTGTGAACATCGGTGAGCAGTGCGCCATCTGCTCCCATTTTTGCGCGTTGCGCTTGAATGTGCGCTTCACTCTCATGATCAAAAACAATGGTATCCTTCGGGTTTTTCAGTAAGTCATCATAGCTTTTGATGACATAGGGAACATTGGCATAAACGAACAAATTCTTTGAAAAGGAATCAGATAATTTATTGGGATAGTAATTTTCTATAAACTCTAGGAATTTGAGTAAATAAATGATTTGATGATCTCCCCAGTAGCCAATATAAGCCCATGGATTACCTGGCTCTATGGTCTCCCAATCAAATCCATCTTTAGTTACTCGATAAGGATTGTAGCCATCGAACGTGGTGGCATTCAAGAACTTATGTATCATCCCTTCAATGAATTCTGGATATGAATAAACCAGTGCTTCCCAGTTTTGAAATAGATCTCTCCAGTTACCTTGATAATCTAATATTTTGGAGCCATCTACTTCACTTTTGGTATTGATTGAAAACTTGTTCCAAGGTCGACTCGGATCTCCATGCCGTCTGCTGAACATCAAAGGCAAGTACTCCGCACATAACCTTTTAAAATCACCATCGGTTTCTTTTTCAGCAACCTGATGCAAGTCTTTAAGGTCAAATACGTCAGGCAATGGATCCAAGAGCCTCTTTTTTTCTGCAAAGATGTTTTTATTGGCTTTGGATAGATAGTCCAAAAAATCGGCCTTTCTCATCTGGTAATTATGATCAAAAATACCCCCTCGCATGATATTGAACATGGTATTGGAAAAATGGCGGATATTACGCGGTCGATGCGCTGTCAGCCTCAGCCCATCGGCAGCACCCACCAATTCAAGTAAATGCTTCGAGCCCACTTCAATGTCCTTGTTGATTTCCTCAATGAGGCTATCTTTTGTTTTAAGCTTTTGTTTGATGTCAATGATATCTGAAATAGATTGATTCACGTCGGCGGCAATCAGCCAATGCTTTTCCTCTTTTGCTGACAGCGAAATTTCTTCATGTAAGAAATAAGCCCCTTTTTCTGCCTTAACATCTTCTTCTTGAATAAGGGTTTCCCCTTTTCTAAAGGCATTCAATTGTCTCGAGGAAAGCAATTTTTTTGCATTTTTCAACCCCAAGGACCAAACCACGTTGGCCTTTAAAGCTTCACTAGGCTCTGCTTTGTCCACTATGATGGCACTCAAAGAATAGATGCCCAAACCCGCATCCGATTCAAGTTCGCATTTTTTGTAGGCATCCACCAGATTACTGCTGCCACTCTGTACGGACTCCTCTACGCCATACGGCAGTAAATTCTGAATTCCATCTAATAATGAAAGGGTCACTGCTTCGGTACCCACATTGGTGATTGTAGATTTTTTAATAAACCCAAACTGATCGCTAGAATTCCATTGATAAGTAAACTTCAATGACAGATCATGATTGATCTCTTCGAAGAGGACCTTATTTCCGAAGGCATTCTTATATAAATTTCTTGTAATCTTATAAACTCCTGCATATTTATCTGAGAAGGGCTCCCATAGAGAAGTCTTGCCCGCCTTTGATACTAAAAACAAGGTTTTGCTCCCCGTTGTTTCGGCAGCACTGGTGATTTTATCATCGGTATAATAGGGAAATAGCGCTGAGTTACAATCTTTTCTCCCCGCCGATAAACCTCCCGTGCTAGAAATAAACATCCAATGATTAGAATGGCTTACTACAGTCATGAAGAACGGGCGCATCTCATCAAAATGACTTATTTTATAATAAGTTTCATTCCCTAATTGCACTAATTTTCCTTCTACTTTTTTTTCCGAAAAATCAGCTTCGTTCTTTCCTAAATATATCTTTTTTGTATCGATCATAAAAATGTGTGCCGTATATATTGCTGGTCTCTGTAGAAGCGCCTTAATGTGACTTTTTATATCTATTTATTTTGAAATAAGGCTACACTATTCATAGTTAACGTAATATTTCAAATCAAATGATTTGGAGATCTAATTTGTTCATTTACCTACACTTAACTGCTTTCAAAAAAGCCCTGCAGCAGGAACATGCATTTAAACTTTTCTTTAACAAACCAGTACCCTCGATTAATTTTGTGAGGCAATGAAAATAAAATTAATTAACAATTACTAATTAATCGATAAAGCATTATTTGGAAATTCATGTAATACGACAAATTTTTATAAGGTTTTAATCAAAATACCTCTAGGAAAATATAAATCCATTTCTTAAATGCTCCCGCTCATTCTTTATAAACATTCTGTCGCGTTTATAGATGTTTATCGGTTTGTTGATCCTTTATAGGCTATGTCTTCTGAAAAGGCTAACTTAGGTGTACGATTCTCATAATATAATCCCCAGTGCTTTTCAGGCTCATTGGGATCAGGAGATCCCTTCCAAGGTTCATCAAACGCCTCAAAGACAAACGTCAGGATGTGATCTTGTTTACACCAAGCACTTAATTCTTGATAATAAATCTTTTGAAAAATTTGATTCACATTGGCCTTTGGAATCCCTTGATCATTTGATGAGGTCGCCCAGCCCGCCTCGGTTATGACGACCAACTTATTTGGATATTTTTCTGCTACTGCCCTGTAATTTTGCTTTGTGAATTCAAGTGACTCATCTATGGTTTTGTATTCCCATACCGGATAGGTATGTATTGAGATA
>CAJJCN010000020.1 GCA_905182655.1 Flammeovirgaceae bacterium UBA4465 | reverse complement strand
ATTAGCCATTGATAATGAAGTAGACAGTCTTACTTTATTGAATGTGATCAATCAAAAAAAGAAATATCCAAAATTAAAGGTTTTGGTGTCTCTAGGTGGATGGGGAGGTTGTAAAACCTGCTCAGATGTTTTTAGTACAGAAGAGGATAGAATCGCCTTTGCCATTTCCACTGCTCAGATCATCGCCTCATACCAAGCAGATGGTATTGATCTAGATTGGGAATATCCAGGAATTTCTGGATTTCCGGGGCATAAGTACCAACCTGAAGACCGTGAAAATTTTACTGACTTAGTCGTACAGCTAAGAAAATACATGAAAGAAGGAGATATCTTAAGTTTTGCTGCAGGTGCCAATTCTGATGGCTATTTTGAACAGTCCATCGAATGGGATAAGGTGATGCCTTTGGTTGATAATGTCAATCTTATGACCTACGACTTCTATGGATCCGGCTCTAGTAAAACAGGTCATCACACCCCGCTAGGGTCTGGTGAATTTAAAGAGGG
This sequence comes from Flammeovirgaceae bacterium UBA4465, assembly GCA_905182655.1. GTDB lineage: Bacteria > Bacteroidota > Bacteroidia > Cytophagales > Cyclobacteriaceae > UBA4465. Next base: position 11,379 of record CAJJCN010000020.1, on the reverse strand, counting down.
ATCTGCCGTATCTTCCATCCAGGCATTAATGAATTTGGGTGTAAAGCCTGAGAAGATAATCATTGGCGCTGCTTTTTACATTAAAACATTTAAAAATGTTGAAAACATTAACAATGGACTTAATCAAAATGCGGTTTCGAGTGGGAGTTATAACCAAATAAATTTTGATAAGGTAAGGTCCAATTTTAATTTCCATTGGGATAGTTTAGCTAATGCCCCTTATGCCTACGATAGCATCAATGAAATTTTTGCCACCTTCGATGATCACAAATCCATTCAACTTAAATCTCAATATGCACTAGAGCACAATTTAGGTGGCATCATGTTTTGGCAACTTATGAATGATAAAAAGCAAAATGGTTTGTTAAAAACCATGGTGGATGAAATCAAACCAAACTAAGCCCAAGCTATATCTCCTGCTTTTATTTCAGGTACACAATTCTCATTTTGGCATAACGGCAACCTTTACACATCATTCTCAGCTAGAAGCTTGAGTATCTCGACTTGGAGCGAAGAATAGGTATTAATACTTTTGAAAATGTAATCGGTCTCGCCATTGAAGAAATTGGAGATGCGGACTTTATTGTACAGTAAGATCATGACTTTATCCTCGTCAAAGGCACACATAAAAAGTGAGCCCATTGAAAAATGAATGTGCGTGATCAATCCAAGGATTATGATAGCGTTGGAGTGCTCATATCTAGAATGCATACCCCCATTTTAAAAGCAGATAAATAGTACTTCTGGATGTTTCACTAAAGAGAGGATTTTGGAGAATTTTGGAGCTTATCTTGAGGGGTTTCTCTGTTGTCATTACCCTTTTTTTTATTGAAAATAATTCATGCCGAAGATATTTATTTTTTGAAAATTCAACTCCCACAAGCTTCACACTCAGGCTCATCAATAGAGCTGCTTCCTCCTGCATAAATCGCTCCCTATCCCCTTTCAAATTCATATAGGCAAACACATGCCCAGTTGAATCCACTTATACGCACCTATAGAGAATTTATACTTTTTCTTCTTATACCGCCTCTTAACTTGTGCGGAGGTTAAATCCATTGCACAAAATTAAATTGGACTCAAGTAATACCTTCGGGTGAGAATAATTCACTAAGGGTGGAAAGGTTATTTTTTAATAGCTATTTGATACTGCAACTGATTTTTTTTCTTCAATTATAAGTTTGGCACAAAAATTGTGTCTTATAATGTAGTTACTAAATGAACATAAATCCCCTTCTATTCTTATGTTATCAACTACTAACAGAGAGTAGAAGGTTTTTTCCCTTAAAATCTTTTCTGCCAACGTAATCTTTGGCCTCTTTGTAGCAGGGAATGATACCCATTTCTTATAACATCCGAATATAAAAACTAGGGTTGATATATTCCAAATATAAACGAAGTACAATTTATATATCAACTCCTTCATGATCTCCTTCATTTGAAGGGACAGATCGACGAGCTTGTCCCTTGCGCTTAAGCGCTCCGATGTACCTCCACACCCCAGGCTTAAAGATAGGATTCATGAAAATCCAATAAATACTGTAAAATATTATGGTAGGTTGAAAGTAAGGAATCCATCCAAGGATTGCTTTGAGGGGTTAGATCGGGAGGTATTTCATGAGGTGTTGGGGTGAAGATGATTTGCTTAGTTAAGATTGAAAGAGGGGATAAAGGATGTCTTGTTTACTTAAAACAAGTTGAGAGCATTTAAAAGTCTGTAGGTAACTACTGGGTTACGGCGTCTCAGGAGTATTTTTTACTTAGAGCATATTCTTGGGGTCACCTTTAATTGATTAATAGTATAAAAGGAAAAGAGTTAGTTAAAACTTTTTTCATAGTTTGTAGATTTGGTTTAAAGGATTCTAACTTATTCGTGTTAGGGTCCTTTTTTTATGTCCCACAAGCTTCATCACCTTCAGGGTCATCAATAGAGCCGCTCTCTGCTATGCCTTCTCGTTTAAGCCGATGTACCTCGTCTTTGAAATTCCTATCAGCCAACCCATTTCCTGATAATGGAGAGGATGTACTCCTGTACAGTATTTGTGCTTTTTCTTCTTGTCTCATTTCTTGACTTAATCGTTTCTCAAATCCATTCTACATCATTTATTCTGACCCAAGCCATACCTTCGGATGAGAAAAAGTTATAAAGGGTGGAAGGCTTTTTGTAATTTATTAAGTATTTTTAGATATTAGTTATTAAACATAAAATCATGAAACACCTCAAACACTTCCTATTCTTAAGCTTTTTTTGTTCACTTGGATTGAATAGCTGTTCTGTACAGAAATCAGCAACTGTTAAAGCAACGAAAGATGTAGCTGGGGCCAATGTCGCGCAAAAAGGTATAAACATAGGAGATACCTATCAAGGAGGAATTATATTTCACCTATTTCAAGAAGGAAATGCTGGATACGTAGCAGGAGAAGTACATGGTCTGGTAGCTGCTACACAAGACCAAGGGTATAGCAATTGGAATGATGCTTTTAGTTTGGTTAACAATGCTGCTACACACCATGCTACTGGGAAAAACTTCACAGATTGGAGATTACCTACTAAAGAGGAATTAAATCAGATGTATTTGCAAAAGGCGGCGATCGGGATCGATGATTTTGATAACAACTACTACTGGAGCTCTACGGAATATGACTACGGCCTTGCTTGGAACCAGAATTTCGCCACTGGTTACCCCCACTACTATGGTAAGATCAACGGCTTCATCGTTCGTGCGGTCAGGGCTTTTTAACTATTGAACTAGGTAAGTCACTCATCCCACGAAGGGGTTGAGTTTTGAGAAGGGAGGGTCAGTTATCGTAGAACTGCCCAAACTTAGCTTCACTAATGGTACAAATAAGCTTATTTCTTGTCTTGAAAAATAAACAAAATGAAAAAAGAATACAAAGTTGAAATAATTAAAGAAGGCGCTTTAGGGACATTAATATTTGGATCGAGTAAGCTCCCTTTAAAGAAAATGGCAGAGGTCATGAATAAATATGGAGAAGAAGGATGGGATGTTTCATTTCAGTTAATAGAAAAACACAGATTATTATTGTTTTGGAGTAGAGAAGCCGTAATTATTACCTTTTCAAGAAATAAACAATAGATCAAAATAAAAGTAGTTTTAGCCTACTTATTTCTTACTTTTAAAATTATTTCTGACCCAAGCCCTACCTTCGGATGAAAACGATTCACTTAGGGTATCTTTCCCGCCAAAGAGCATTAATAATTCTATAGGGATCGTCATTACAATCGCCTTAAAACTTATCTATAGAGAGGTCATGACAGCCCTTCTAACTATTCATTTAAGGACATAAGATAAGTGCTGCCTAGCATCGGGCGTGGTGTAAATGCTCTCTGTTATACCTTCTCTCCCTTTAATCTATCCACGGCAGAAGGCATTAAAGCGGTATTCAATTGGGAATGTAATCAACCTTTAAACTCTTTTGAAAACAAGTCCTAAGGAGCAAATAGAAATAAAAAAGAGTATTTGATAAGTTGATGAAATTTATTGATACATTTATTGAGAGAATGGTGGTTTAAAATTGACCAAGTGAAAAAAAATATTCCAAGATATATAATCGAATTTGTTGTTATTGTTTTTAGTATAAGTATCTCCTTTTTTCTTGAAAATAGACGGATTGAAAACGAAACAAAAAATAGAGGTCAGCTGATAAAAATGAATTTAATAAATGAATTAAACAATGCATCCGAATATCTTCAATCAAGAGAAAAAGCTTACGCTATTGACTTAGACTTCTTAAACGCACTCCTAGACAAAAAAGTTGATATAGATAGTTTGTTCACTATTGGTTTATCTGGTGCGGGATACTATAATTCCATTTGTTTTTGGAGAAATTTTAATCCTCCAAAAGCCATTTATTCTTCATTAGTTAGTGACGGTGAAATAAACCTTATTGATGGCATAGAAATAAAAAAATTACTCTATCGAATTTACGTTTTATCTCCGGAATATCTTAATGTGCATATTGATGGCGATAAGAGAGCAGCCATAGCAATTGAATCATATCTAATCTCAGATTATCCAACATTATTCAATAAAGGCTTGGTTACCAATGATAACATTGGACTCTTAAAAGAATTAAGAAACATCCTATTTGAAGATGATCACTTAACCGCTTTAATAAAAAGAAAGCAATTAAGAATGGATGGTAAATTGAGTGTATTTAGAAATTATTTGAAATTAAGAGCCTCCCTAATAAATAAATGGGATTCTGAAGAGCTATCAGATTTAATTATTAATTAATGCAATGAGAAAAATAAAAAAATGAAGCGTAGATGAAATACTTTAAACACTTCCTATTCTTAAGCCATTTTTGTTCAACCTTTTTGCTCACCCTTTGTTTCACGCCAAGAGGCTATGCTCAAGACGGTAAAATATATTTAGATAAAAATGGAGTTACCCTAAAAGCTGCTGCAGCTGCTGTGATTGGGAAATCATATGAATTAGAGGGAATAAGCTATTTAATTGTAGATGTTGATAGGCTTCATGAAATGGTTGATAATGGTGAAAATGTCACAAAAGTGATTACTACTAATATTATAGATATGTCTGGAATGTTTTTTTATGCGGAATCTTTTAACCAAGACATCAGCAGTTGGGATGTGAGTCAGGTCACGGATATGGCTGGTATGTTTTGGGAAGCTTCTTCTTTCAATCAAGACCTCAGTTCTTGGGATGTGAGTCAGGTCACAGAGATGGGAGGTATGTTTTCCTGGGCTTCTTCTTTCAATCAAGACCTTGGTCATTGGGATGTAATAAATGTGAGGAGTATGTATCAAATGTTTTTAGGTGCTTCTTCTTTCAACCACAGTCTCAGTTCTTGGGATGTGAGTCAGGTGATGAATATGTCTGATATGTTTAGTGAGGCTTCTTCTTTCAACCAAAATCTCAGCGTTTGGGATGTAAGTCATACGATGAATATGTCTGATATGTTTAGTGAAGCTTCTTCTTTCAACCAAAATCTCAGCTCTTGGGATGTAAGTCAGGTGACTGATTGCGAAGGCTTCAGCACAGACGCCACCGCTTGGACCCTAGCCCAACCCACCTTCACTAACTGCCCAGAATAAGGAGGGAAATAAATAATTCCTTAATTTAGCTGCATGGAAAATTATGATTTTTTATCTCTTGCTTTCCTTAGTCCTACTTTTGTAGAAAAGGAATTTTTTGTTTGGCTATTGGCTATAATTTCATTTTCATATCCCACCCTATATGCTATATGGACAGGTTGTCTCTCTGATAAAAAATTGAAGAAGCAATTGGAGGAGGAATAAGATCCCTCTCCCATTATGTAGAGAAGCGCTCTTAGGCATCGCATTTCCAAGGAGTCTAAGCATAAAAAAAGGGTTCTTTTGCGATTATGCCAGAACCCTTTTCAATTGTTTGATCTTAGTTATGAGTTATTAAAGCCCTTAATAACTAAAATTCTTAATCACACTCCTTTAGTTGAAACAACTATTGAGCATTATAAACTAATGTTAATTCTTAGGGGGTATACATTTCTCTTCTTTCCCATTGTAGTTAAATTTAAGTGTTTACTCTGTTTGAAACACTCTCTTATAATTTAACCCTTATTAGTTCACTTTTTGCTGACGGTATACAGTCAGCTCATCACTCACTCTAATGAGATGTTGAGGTGAAGCTTACTCGATCAATCGATTAATAGTACATGTAGGATATCTATTTTTACTTGAACAGTGAAAATGTTTTAGAAGTTGTGTGTAACTCTGAGACTTGTGGTGATTCTCCGAGTTTTTTTATTTTTTAAAAGATGGAAAATCTCATTTTCAGCATTTTATTTTACCTCTCTCCTAAAACCACTAGCCAATAAAACCTCCTCGATCAGAAAGATGATTGTGATATATAAGATTGTCAAAACTTAAGTTTTACCCCTCCATTTATAACAAACCCATCAACAGGCGCATAGATATCCCTAAACTGAGGATCACTAATATCCCCTGTATAAATACTATCAAAAGCCGTTTGACGCGCATCCAAGAAATTCTCAAAATTAAGGAACGCAGAGAGTCTCTCCCCAAATGATTTCTCAGTCATAAGCCCTACGATCCAGTAATTTTGACCCGTTGAGCCATCGCTTAACTTTTGAGGACTAAAGTAATAGGCCTCGAATCCAATCCAGAAGTTTTCGTGCTTTTCATACATTAATACGTTATTGAATCTGTGATTGGCCACTAGAGGGAACTCCTTTACTTTACCATTGTAATGCTCATTAACATCTGCATAGGTATATCCAATAAAGAGTTTAAAATCATTATACGACCATTTCATATTTATTTCTATCCCTTTGGTATCAACATAGCTATTTGGCTGACTAAACTCAAATGTATTAGGAAGCGCCAGCATCACATCTACTTTTGTTAAAACAAGAGGATGTCTAATCTTTGTGTAGAAAAATAATGAGTTTAGTGAAAGTGATAGTTTATCTGTAATTAGCCAGCGATAGTTTATATCAAAATTTCCTCCAATTGACTCTTCGGCCTGAAGTTCAGACGAACTTATCGCTAATATATTTCGGAATTGTAACCTCTCAGCTTCTTCCGAAAAAATGGTAGGTGTTTTATAGCCAATGCCTCCACCCAATCTAAAGGTTAAGCGTTCTGTAGGTTCAAATAACAATGAAATTCTTGGTAATACAAAGACGTCATAATCAGACTGGTAATCCACTCTCATCCCCAATTCAGAAGTCCATTTTTGCGTGAGATTGAAAGTATTTTGTGCGAATAAACCCACTGTTACATTACTAAAACTCAGATCTGACCCTGCCCTAGCTTCTCTGTGTTCAAACTGATCGCTCCAAAGATTAATTCCCCATACCCACTCCGATCTATCGGTAAATGTGATCAGGTTGACTTCACTGAATGTAGATAATTGCTGTCCAGAAAATCCATGATCTGGTATTTCTATTTGCCTTTCAAAATTACTGATTGAATTTTTTATTCTCAATTGAGCATTCTTAGAAAACTGATGGGAGAAATTAAACTGAGTAGAGAAACGGTCAGTAAGGTTTTTTTCAAAATAAGGATTCCGAACATCATAACCTTTAATAAAGTCTATGTTACCACCCAAGCGTTCCTCAGTAATATAGCTGACACCGAGGTCCATCTTTGTATCTGTTCCTAAGTAAAAAAATATACGTGGATTAACAGTCCACCTATCAAACTTTGGAATAGCTGTTAAACCAATATCGGCTGGATCAAAAGCCGTTCCTTTGTTATAAGAAGTAAAAAGTGTCAACCCTACTTTTTTGAACTTTTCAGAGTAAAAACCACTTAAATCCAACCCTAAAGCAGAGGTGCTATTAGCCAAAAAGTGTAGCTCACGTTTCTCTATAGGAATTTTCGAAACTAGGTTAACTAACCCTGCAATAGCTCCTCCTCCATATAGGGTCGAAGAAGCCCCTTTTATTACCTCCACTTGCTGAAGATCTAGTGGCGCTATCTGCATTAAACTTAGACTTCCGGAGTAACCGCCATATAAAGGAAGCCCATCTCTAAGCAGTTGCGTATATTTTCCATCTAGTCCTTGGATTCGAATACTGGAATTATAGCTCGTTGCAGAGGTCTGCTGAGTCCTGATCCCTGTACTCTCATTGAGAAGCATTCGAATATCTCCAGGCTTCATATTACCCTTCTCTGATAGTTCCTCTCCTGCTATAAGCTCTACTCGTGTGGGTGTATCCTGAATAGTACGACCGCTTCTAGTAGAAGTAATTATAATTTTATTCATTTCCTCGTGGGAAATTGAAAGGAATATAACCTCTTTAGTTTCAGGATTGTCAAGAGGAAATGTCAGTTTAAAGGTTCTTTTCTCATACCCAACAAAACTGAGAATTAAAGTATAAGTGCCATTAGGAATATTACGAATGGTTACGTTACCTTTTTGATCCGAAATAACTCCTATTTCAAAATCTAAAAAGTATGCAGCAGCACCAAAAATAGGTTCTTTCGTATCATAATCCATCACGGTAGTCTGAAAGGTATTTTGTGCTTGAGAAATACTTACAGTAAGTATTATCACTATAGCAATAACAATCCTGTTCATTCGTTCATAATTATTTCTTTAATCAATGAATTGTGAAAATAAATTACAAAAATACCAATTATTCAATGGCAAATTGAATAGACAGTTTCAACTGTTTAAAGAATAACTTGAAAATGATATTCTGCTATATTAATGAAGATAGCTTGATTATTCTTCTCTATTTCCGCTATTGAGAATTATAATTCGATACTGATACGCACCCATACAGAATTTATGCTTTTTCTTCTTATACAACTTCTTGATCTTGTCGTAGCTCAAATCCATTACACAAAAATAAATTGGACGCAAACCATCTCTACGGATGAGAATAATTGACTAAGGAGGGTCGTTATTTCAACATTATGAATATTTTCTTGTTAAGAGTATAACGAAGATAAATTATAACATCACACTTAAGCTCAACTTCAAGAGGCCTCACATTAAGGAGCAGACCTAGAGCTAAAAGCATTGGGTTAATCATAAATTAACTTTCTTTTTATTTTTTTAATCCTACTATACAGATCATATTCTTTAGCGTCTATTTCTTGGTATTCACTGTCAACATCTAACTCTTCCTTTATTGGAATTTTTAAAAGTGAATTGTATACCGTCAGCAAAAGTGAATTTTGTACTGAGGTTCTAATTATAAAATTAAATATAGTATATTTTTTTACAATAAATCTCAGGTTTAACAGAATATAGCCTACCTAAAGTATCACTATTTCAAGACACTTTCTTATGAGATTTAAGAGCTATCAGAAATAGAAAAAAATGAGCTTTTGAGTAATTCTAAGACCCGTAAGCTTCATCCGCCAGATCATCAATGGAGCAACTTCCCACGAGACTTGTGTTATTCTCGGAGTTTTTCTATGCCTGTTTGGAAATCCGCCTCTTTTAACCAGAACATTGGAAATTGGGATTTAAGCAATATAACGAATTTTCAATCTTTTAGAACAGATACAGTGGCTTGGACAAAATCCAAAACAAACTTCACAACTGTGAAGAATAGAGTTAAATGCACTTATATCCTACTGAGGACTTTTAACTATTATAAAATTTATTGACAATTTCCTTTAATAATGATTTATCTGAGTTGATATCTACAGAGGTTGAAATATAGGTTGAAAGGTCTTTAACTACCTCGGCACGATAGCCCAATTTAACTGCAATATTTTCACAAAATTTAATTTCTTGTTGATGAACTTTGTTATCTATCTTCATTAGTCTGATGACATCAATGATAAGTTCTAATTTCGCCTCTCTAGGCAAATCATTCATTGCCCCTAAAGGTTTGGGATCTTTGATGAGCTCTTCTACTTGATCTGGGTTGAGACCATTTTCCTTACCTATTCTGATAATCATTTTTTGCTCTTCTTCAGAGATATGACCATCTGATTCTGCTAAGTGTACCAGTGTGCTCAACACTCTATTAAGATCTGTTTTTCTATAGTGTGCTTTAAGTTCGGGATCATTTTCCATATCTGTTTGTTGGAACTTATGTGCTTTATTAATCATTATTACATAACCCACGAGGTATAAGGCAAATATTATAGCCCCAAAAGTAAACATTACAATATTTTCCATTAGTCTCTCATTTTTTGGTTATAATGCTCAGTTCTCCTCTGTCTTAATGCAATTGATGCTGATAAGATTGACGGGACCCAGATACCGACAAAAATTCCTTCTAATTGATTTCCAGTAAACCACAGTGTGACAGAATATAAAAATGATAAAAAAGCTAAAATAATTGGGTAATAAATTCCCCAAAACTGAATAATTTTTTTCATAATTCAATATAAGCTAAAATAACTATATGATCGAAAATTTATATAATTAAATATTTAGATGACGCTCTCTCAAATAATTGTGAAATGGATAATAATCCTAGTAAAGCCAAATAAGAAAGAGAACTTCAATTAATTTCTATGACCCACAAGCCTCACACTCAGGTTCATCAATGGAGCAGCTCTCTTCCTACGCATTCCAACTTGAGTCGATGTATCTCTATTCATACCGGCAAGCACATGCCCACCTGAATCAACTGATACGCACGGCAGAGAATTTATGCTTTTTCTTCTTGTATAATCTCTTGATCTTGTCATAGCTCAAATCCATTATACAAAAATAAATTGGATGCAAGCAATACCTTCGGATGAGAACTATTCACTAAGGGTGGATGGTTTTTAATAGAAAGGAATCAAGTATTAATACGCTATTTACAATGTATATTTTAAAAGGTTCACCTTCGCCGCTCAATCAACAAAATTTCATGAAAAACATCAAACACCTCCTTTTCTTAAGTATTCTTTGTTCACTTGTCTTATTCAATGCATGTAGCGAAGATGAGGATCCTGTTACCGATGATGGCTCTACTACGATATTAGATGCTGATGGCGATGGAGTTGCGGATACTGATGATACTTGTGCGGATACCCCTAGCGGTGAAACTGTCGATAATACTGGGTGTTCTGATTCTCAGAAAGATACAGACGGAGATGGTGTCAGTGACGATTTAGATACTTGTGCGGATACTGCTGAGGGTGCTACAGTGGATACTAGCGGCTGTCCTGAAGGAGCAGAGAGCCTCATCTATCTAGATGAAAATGGAGTTACCATTAAAGCAACTGAAGATGCTGTAGTTGGTGAAAGTTATGATTTGGACAGTGTTAGCTATTTAGTTGTAGATTCAGCGATGCTTTATCAAATGGTGGTTGACGGTTTAGATGTTACAAAAGTGGTGACAACTAGTGTAAGTAATATGTCTTATTTATTTTCACAACTTGACCCCAATGGAGATTTTATTGCTACAGCTGACGCTTTCAACCAAGACATTAGTTCTTGGGATGTGAGTAATGTGACCAATATGAATCAAATGTTTTACGCAGCTAGTTCTTTCAACCAAGACATAAGCTCTTGGGATGTGAGTAAGGTGACGAATATGAATCAAATGTTTAGCGTGGCAGTTTCTTTTAATCAAGATATCAGTGCTTGGGATGTTAGTAAGGTGACGGATATGTTTAGGATGTTTAACCTAGCAAAGTCTTTCAACCAAGACATTGGATCCTGGGATGTAAGTAATGTGACAGTTATGCAGAGTATGTTTAAATCTGCTCCTGTTTTCAATCAAGATATTAGTTCTTGGGATGTAAGTAATGTGGAATATATCAGTGATATGTTTTGGGATGCTGAATCTTTCAACCAAGATATTAGCTCTTGGGATGTGAGTAATGTCACAGATATGAGTTATGTATTTGCTGATGCTACAGCTTTCAACCAAGACATCAGCAGTTGGGATGTGAGTAAGGTCACGGATATGTCTGGTATG
>CAJJCN010000019.1 GCA_905182655.1 Flammeovirgaceae bacterium UBA4465 | reverse complement strand
ACAAACCTTAAGTATTTTTTGGATGAGAAAGTTGCCTATTACAATACGCCTGACTTTATTGCTGAAGATCCCATTAGTATACCCCACGAATATTCAAAGCGACAAGATATTGAGATCGCTGGCTTATTTTCCGCTGTTTTTTCCTGGGGATTGCGAAAGACCATCATAAAGAAATGCCATGAATTGTTTGAGTTGATGGACAATGATCCCTATGATTTCATTATGAATCATTCCTCTGATGATTTAAAACCTTTTTTAAAATTCAAACACCGAACGTTTAATCCTACAGATGCCCTTTATTTCATTCATTGGTTGCATTGGCATTTCAGGAGAGCGGACAGTTTAGAGGACGCCTTTATTCATAAAGACCCAAGTATGAAAGCGGCACTCACAGGCTTCCATCATTTATTTTTCTCTTTACCAGAATCACCTCATCGTTCGCGTAAACATATTTCCACACCTGAAAGAAATTCTGCTTGCAAGAGATTGAATATGTACTTAAGGTGGATGGTACGTGATGATGATCGAGGGGTAGATTTTGGGCTATGGAAAAAGCTAAAGCCTGCCCATTTAATTTGTCCCTGTGACCTTCATGTCGATCGGATTGCTCGTAAGTTTAAATTAATTACCAGAAAGCAGACCGATTGGCGTACGGCTATCGAACTCACTGAAAATCTCAAAAAAATGGACCCAATCGATCCTGTTAAATATGATTTTGCCCTTTTTGGCTTGGGAGTTATAGAAAAGTTCTAGCTCTTATTTGCCCCAGGTCTCAGGTGAGGCCCTCCAATCTTTTAGGGTTGCCGCACTGGAGGCATCTATAAACCCTTCTGCAAGTGCCAGGTCAATCAGCAGGCTATATTCACTGAGATAAATGAGCTCCACTGAATTGTCGATGAAATTTTGATGCGCAATGGGAAAGCCATAATTAAATATGGCCGTCATACCTAAGACATCCATTTTTTGAGTGCGTAAGGCATCTACAGCTGCCAAAGAGCTGCCACCGCTTGACACCAAATCCTCTAAAACCACAACTTTTTGCCCTGCAGCATACTGACCCTCTATTTGATTGGTAAGGCCATGAGATTTTGAACTTGAACGAACGTAAATGAAGGGTAATCCCAAGGCATCTGCCAACAAAGCACCTTGGGGAATACCTGCAGTAGCGACTCCTGCAATGACCTCAGCGGTAGGATAATGTTCCTTAACCAGATCACAAAAGGCCAACTTGATGTTATTTCTCACTTCCGGGAATGACAAACTGAGTCGATTGTCACAATAGATAGGGGATTTCCAACCTGAAGCCCAAGTAAAAGGGGCATGGGGTTGTAACTTAATGGCTTTTATTTCTAATAATTGTCGAGCAATGGTGAGACCTAAATCTTTATTGAAACAGTGGTAACGCATTTTATAATATTAATATTTAATGATGAGATTATGTTGCAAATGTGCTCGGATAAAAGGATAATTACATAGTTATTGATACATAATATTAATGAAAATTTTTATTAACGACATTCCGGTTTATTTAATAAGCCCTGAAGAGTTAAAAGAAGCGGCATTTTATGGGGTTGTTTTAGATTCTAAATTTCAAAAAATCACTACTAGGGTGTTCATTGATGATGTATTGATTACCCATGCTACACCCGTTCAAGTAGAGGAATTGTTTCAGTTGATGACGGATAAAGCTCTGAAGAAAGTCGATTCAATAACGATTTCCTCCAAGCATAAAAAAGATTTGACGCAGTACATAAAAACAAAGTTTAAAGTCATTCGGGCGGCAGGGGGTGTAGTTGATAAAGAAGGGAAAACTTTATTGATCCATCGCAATGGACTTTGGGACCTACCCAAAGGTAAATTGGAAAAGAATGAAGACATCCGGTCATGTGCTTTACGTGAAGTTGAAGAAGAGACCGGGGTGAAGGTGGTTGTGCAGGAAAAAATTTGTCATACATGGCATACATACACAAGAAATAAAAAATACATTCTTAAAAAGACCTACTGGTATCAAATGGTATGCTTGGATGACATGCAAATAGGACCACAGATCTCAGAAGGAATTGATGATGTGAAGTGGATGACCTTGAGTCAGGTACGCGCATCACTATACGATTCCTATCGAACCATACGCGTGGTGATGCAGGAATATCACAAGCTACTGAAAAAACAAAGTCTATAGTTCGAAAGGAACAAAGGCGGAGATATCTCCGCCATATTTATGTACCTCTCTGATGATCGAAGAGTTTATGTGTGCAAATTGGGGAGAGGTAATTAGAAAAACGGTCTCTAAGTCGAGGTTAAGATGTCTGTTTATTTGAGATATTGAATTTTCATATTCAAAGTCCGTGGTATTTCTTAATCCTCGGATCAAATATTGGGCATCCTTTTTTTTCGCTATTTGAGCCGTCAACTCATCATAAACCATTACTTCTACATGAGGGTTGCCTTGGAAGTGATTTTCGATAGAGGCTTTTGTTTTTAAAATTTCAAAATAGCGATGTTTTTTGGAGTTATGCCCTATCGCAACAATGACCTTATGGAATAATTTCAATGATCGATTTACAATATCAAGATGGCCTTTTGTGAACGGGTCAAAGGACCCTGGAAATAAGGCGATCTTCTCCACTAGCTTAGATGAATATTAAACAGATCAAAAAACTGATGTTCTGGTATCTCATCAAACACATAGCCAAAACTGAGCGCAGAGGGTCTGTTTCCAAAAGAAATATTTCTAACGTATTTTTTGAGAAGTGTGATGAATTTCGATTTAGCATCGATACTTCCCCAGAAGGTGATACTTGTCTTGCTTTGTTCTAAACCTAGTTCTTGAAATACAAGCATGATATACCTTAGGCCATCCTCATTTTTTTTGATCGCAAATTGATTGTAGTAATGCAAACTATTGTTTTCAAAAATAACGATATGGAAGATGCCTCGATCTACGTATACCAGCATTTCTCTTTCCCCAGACGCCGGAGCTATGGCGGCTATGCCTTCAATAAAAGTACTTCCTTGATGCAGAACCTTGATTTCAACAGATTGATAAAAGGATTTAATTAATTTCATTAACCTCAAATCGCCCGTAAAAATATTGACCAAGCCCAAAGATTTATGTACGCAGTGATGCGTGGTTTCAATAATAGGATTGATGACACTGTTTACTTCGAGGAAGTCGATGTCCGAATTTTCCGTATAAAGATTTTCAGGAACTAGGGTATACTTGTGCGTTTTGAAAGAGACCAAGACCTCTTTCCAAAAACCCGCTGAAAGGACTTCGCTATTTTTATAAATATCAGCAATTGTCTGGACACGTGTATTGACAGTTTTGATGTTTTCAAAAGCGTAGCTCTCAAAAAGAATGACTTTTTGGGTTTTATCGGTCACGCAATACTGAAAATCTTTAACTCCTATTTGCAGTGAGAGCACATAATCATGGAGCTCTTCAATATTAAAAGCATCATCCTTTACTCGATGTACCAACAAAAAAGATTTTTTTGTATCTGTTTCCAATTTATTCCCAGTTACCTGCTGTTGTAATATTTGTTCTAGAACCGAATCGAAGTGGTTTTTTGATATTGATATCACTGTCTTCGTCTCTGTCGGGATCAATGGGAGATGGATTCCATACCTCAACGGCACTCACCAGAAGATTGGCCTTTTTAATCGCATCCGCCCAAATAAGAAATTTAACTTTAGGTGTAATTCCCGGAACATAGGGAAGTTCAGTCAAATTGAAATTAGCATATTTGTGAGCCCCGTACAGTGAATCTAATACGAGCACTCTTCCTAAGGTATCTATTTGAACTGTAGTACTGTCTGCACCATAATCAAGAGTAATGACGGTTTCTGTACGTTGTGTGATGTAAAAATATCCAGAATCCACAAAATGCAATAAACTATCCCAATTACTCGTATAACGACCATAGACGGCCTTATAACCCAATTCAGCTTCACGGATCAGTTTGAGTTGATCAATAATGGCCGCTTCCATGGTTGCAACCCTTTTTGTCTCTTGTATGGTTGTATTGATTGAGTAGTAGAGATAATAAGCTAATCCTACTGAGGTTACGGCAAATACTATCGTTAAGATTTTTATCCTTGACATCACAATTTTAATTTTTATACAATTATAACAACTTTAAGCCTTCAAATAAACGGGAAGGCCTCAAATATTTTGAAAAAAATAATATCCGCGCAGTTTATTGATGTGAGCGGCATCAGAACAGAACTGAAAGGCGTTGTGCTTATTGAGCTTATTGAGTTGATTCACTTGTTCATAACTGAGGTAATTCGCTTGGGTGAGAATTTGATTTTTTAACTCAGGGTCACGGCCTAGCTTGAGATGCCCCCCGATCACACGTACGCTAAAGAATAATTCGATGGCATGCACTTGCTCATCGCGGTATTCATTAGTAAAACAAAAATCCTCCACTACTATATCCAAATGCGTTTCTTCTTTAAATTCTCTTATCAATGCACTTCTTGCATTTTCATTGGATTCAATCCCTCCGCCAGGGGGTGACCATAAAAACCCATTTGCTCCAATGCCTTCATGTCTGAGCAATAAAATACCTTCTTCTGTTAAATGTAGTCCGCAGACGCGTACACGAACCTGTAAAGAATTGGTTTTTTTTAAATCAAAATCCATAACCTTGTAAATTTGATCAATGATTTTGATAAATTTACCGTGTTTAAGGTTTAAAATAAATTATATGTCAGCTATGAAGTTTTGTTGTTCAGTTTTATTTGTATGTTTTTTGGGTACTGCATTTGCGCAAGAACCTGCGGTTTTTGAAGAACCGACGAATGGGCCTAAGATCGTGTTCTCTGAAGAAAGACATGAATTTGGAGACATCATCCAAGGCGATGTCATTGAACATGTTTTTGAGTTCACCAACAGCGGCAACGCACCTTTGGTCCTGCAAGATGTAAAAACCACTTGTGGTTGTACCGTACCTGAGTGGCCCAGAACGCCGTTAGCTCCTGGAGCTACTGCCGAATTGAAGGTTAAATTCAACAGTGCTGGGAAAATAGGGATTCAAAATAAAGTCATTACGGTTATTTCAAACGCAACCAATCAAACCTCTAGGGTGATGATCGTGACCAACGTTAATCCTAAATCTTAAGTTAGGATTAGATATCTTATTTAATATGTAGATAAGCTCTTCTGGCAAATAGTATCCAGCCTATCACGAAACAACTCCCACCGATAGGAGCCAGTGCGCCTAGTGCGCTGATATTGGTTACAGAGAGGACGATTAAAGATCCAGAAAAGATTAAGATGCCTAATCCAAAGAACAAGGCAATTAATTTTGATTTTTTTAAGGTAATACCTGATAGGAGCACTCCTAAAGCATGGAAGATCAAGTAATTTATGGCGGTATTGAACGTGCTTTCTCTACTATTTTCGACGAGTATGGGTTGTAGCAAATGTGCACCAAAGGCGCCAAGCAGGACAGCCAGAGCACACAATAAGGTTCCTAAAACAATGACCTGCTTATGCATAATTCCGGGCACCGAAAATAGCACTGCCTATGCGGATCATCGTACTGCCATTGGCTAAGGCTATTTTGTAGTCTCCACTCATACCCATACTGAGTACCTTAAAGTTTTGGTGATAGTTCTCCATCGGCTCATTGAGGCGTATTTTAAGTTCATGGAGTTGGGTAAATTCTTGTGCTATTTGCTTTGAATCTTCTGTATAGGTAGCCATTCCCATTAAACCTACAATTTCAATGTTTTCAAAACCTAAAGTGGGTAAGCTTTTTGAAAGCGCGGAAACTTCTTCCATAGAAAATCCAAACTTCTCAGTTTCCTGAGCGATATGTACCTGAAGTAATACCTTGATCTTTCTATTGTTTTTCCTGGCTTCTTTGTTGATCTCTCGCAGGAGTTTTTCCGAGTCCACTGAGTGGATTAAATCTACGAAGGGAGCAATGTATTTAACTTTATTCCTCTGCAGATGCCCAATCATGTGCCATCGGATGTCTTTTGGGAGGCGTTCGTATTTCCCGACCAGCTCTTGCACTTTGTTTTCACCAAAATCTCTTTGACCTACCTCTTCATATAGCTTTTGAATCATTTCATCAGGCTTAGTCTTGGATACAGCTATCAAAGTGGCACCGAAGGGTTCAAGTTCCTCTAAATACTTAGTTATTGTTGACATATGTTTTTTTATCGCAACGCAAATTTGCGCATATTCCGACAGATACCATAAATCATATTTTATATTAAACAGATAATTTAAAAATAAAATCTTTCTTTAATGAATAATAATAATATTCTCGGTTTTAACAAATCAGAAATCCCAATTTTGAGTAAAGAAGGAGGCACTAAGCAATTTTAGTCAGGAATAGGTCTTAAGTAGTTGTATGATATTTAAAAAATGAGATTAAATTTAAGTAGACTGATAGTGGTGTTTAAGTGTATTATTGATATGAATGAGCATAAACTTAACATTGAGTGAAGCTAGTGTGTGTAGTATAGGGATTTAAGCATAATATCCAATCAACAGAGTAACTCACAAGGATCATTTCGTGGTAATAAATAATTAAAAAGTCCGAATGGCTCTAACAGAAATAGCTCCCGACTTGCCTAGACCGTATTGATCACCGACACCAAAACCTTGTCCCCAGGCATCATTGGCCCGACTTTCCGTAGAACTCCAATACTCGATGCCAGCAAAATTGCCAATGGTTTCTTTATTCAAAAATAATAAATTCAATTCATCCTGTGAAGGTAGATACCAATCATCGTAGCCGTTTAATACAAGCTCCTGGCAGATTTTCGCTGCTATTCCATCCTCTTTACAATTAGCCAAAATCTCTAGCGTGTTTTGGGCTCCTGCACCTATGGCATTTTCTTGTGCTCCCTCAATAGATTCTCCCATGCAACCCCAAGAAGCCTCATTTGATTGGTCACTGGGTGTCGCGATGATTCCGTGTACTTCTCCTGCAACATATCCAGCATTTCCCTCCGGAAACAAATACACTATAATTCCTCCTTGATAGGCTCCTCCTATGGTTAAGTTTTGAAGGTAGGAACACCCATTCCCATCTACATCAGCACTTTGAGGTGTTTCAGAGCAATCATCGTTATTGTCAAAAACTAAGTCTCCATCAGTATCAGAACATCCATTTTCATTGATGATGGCACCTTCAGCAGTATCCGCACACAAATCTAAGTCATCCGTTATCCCATCTCCGTCGGTGTCTTTTTGATAATCAGAACAGCCGGTACCATCTACGGTATCACCACTCGATGTATCTGGACAGGTATCATCTACATCTGCTACACCATCATTGTCGGCATCTACAATGTTGGTTGAACCACTATTGGGATTATTATCAGTAGTAGGGTCATCTTGATTGCCACAATTGTTGAACAATACACATGTATAGGCAAGGGTTAAAAAGAGCAGATATTTGGATAATTCCACAGTTATAGGATCAAATAGATTTCGAAAGTATTGAATTTTATGTTTGACATAAAAGTATTCAGCATTATTGCCTCAATTCTCAACTTAAACTTAGAGAAGAGTAGTTA
>CAJJCN010000018.1 GCA_905182655.1 Flammeovirgaceae bacterium UBA4465 | reverse complement strand
GTCTTTTGGAAAGGGTATCAAAGTTCAAGCCAAAGATTCTTCATTTTATGCCAAAATTGGATTTCGTTTTCAAAGTTTATTTTCTTCGTCTCTCAATCTAGAAAATGATGTCTGGGATCGTTCCATGATGATCAGAAGATCTCGATTAAAAGCGGAGGGCTGGGCTTTATCTCCCAAGTTTTCTTATAAAGTAGAATTGGCATTATCCAATCGGGATATCAAAGGAGGTAGCAAAACAGAGTTTGGTAATACGGCAAATATAATCCTTGATGCGGTCCTAAAATATCACATCAACTCCCATTGGTCTGTGTGGTTTGGTCAAACTAAATTACCAGGTAACAGAGAACGTGTGTTCTCCTCTCAAAAACTCCAATTCGTAGATCGAAGTCTTGTGAACGCGCGTTTCAATTTGGATCGTGATGTGGGTATCCAAATACATCATAAGGCTAAAATCGGTAATGTTATTGTGAAAGAAGCCTTCTCAATAGCGCTGGGTAATGGTAGAAATGTGATCATCAATGATGAAAATGGATATCAATATACAGGGAGAATAGAGTTTTTGCCGATGGGAGAATTTACCGGGAAAGGCGATTATTATGGTGCAGATTTGGCCAGAGAAAAAACACTAAAAATGGCAATTGGCATAACCGCAGATTATAACAATAACGCATTCAGGAGTAGGGGTAATTTAGGTAGTTTTCTCGTTGATGCTGTATCTGGAGATTACATCACAGATAATTTAAATACCTTATTTGTAGATGCCATAGTTAAAAAGAATGGCTTTTCCTCTCAGGCAGTTTATGCCATCAGAAAGTCACCAAACAGCTTGGGAGATTTTGGTGTAGGTAAGGGGTTAAACCTCCAAGCAGGTTATGTATTTAACAACAAAGTAGAATTTGCTGCCCGATATTCAAACATTAATGCAGAAGTCATCTCCAGTATCAATGATCAAAGTGAATATGCCTTAGGATTTTCTAAGTATTTTTCAGGTCATAATCTAAAGTGCCAGGCAGACTTCTCTTATCATGATCTTGAGCTTACAGAGGATGACTTTTTAAGGTTTAGATTACAAGTGGAGTTTGCCCTTTAACTTTATTCAATTTTCTCGTAATCCATGAAAGGATTGAATGATAATTGCTCTATCGTAGTTCTGAAATTCAACCAATCTTTTTCATAAAATCCATTTACATTCTCTAATACTTCAACAAGATCGGATTCAAACTTTAAAATTAAATCACGCTCGGTAGACAATGGTGCATGACCGGCATTAGTAGTATAGCGAGAGGCTTGGCGGTAAAGATTCATTAAGGTTTTATCTGAACGCATAGTGATGCCCTGTCTTTTGTCTTCTTTTCCGAAAAACTGGTCCAATAAAACATGGATACTATCTTGAATATTTTGACAAAGCTTAATTTCAGACTTATACAGGAGACTGTCTAAATCCTCAAAATCTGTCTTAAATTTTTTGGCTAATTTCAATCCCTCTTTAAGACGATTTACGGCAACATACATTTTCATTTCTGACTTTTCTAAGGTTTTAAGGGCATCATATTTTTCGATTATCTCCTTCTGACTGATATCAATTCTGGGATCAAAAAGAACTTTAATCTCACTTGAATCTGTATGCTCACCGTAGTGGACTTTAATTTTGTAATCTCCTGGCAGCACGTCGATACCGCCGGGCTCTACATTCGAAGTTCTTGAATTTTTTCTGGAAATATAGGGTATGCCTTTTTCATCTAACCTCCATGATAATTTGTGAAACCCTGATTTTTCAGGAGTCTTCAGTGTAAGGGTTCGAATCACAGATGATCCATTTATAATCTGAAAGGTAATAGAGTCACTATTGACTTTTTTCTTAACATAAGGTTCGGTTACCTGCTCTTTTTTGGATTTCTTTTTCTTATTCGTTGTGCTTTGATCCGGTACCGTTAAACTTTCAGGTACTTGAAGATAATAAGTAATTCTTGCATCAAATGACCGGTTTTCTCCATGAAACATGCCGTCGGCGCCAAAACGAGAACCCGTAGGTTGCTGTCGGGAAACTTGGTAAGCGTCAGGTGCTTGAAATAATTTCACTGAATCATCAAGGTAGGCGGGATGCGCAGCGATCGCCCTTAAGGGTTGGATATCGTCTAACACATAAGCGGCCCGACCAAAGGTGCCAATGATTAAATCATGTTCTCTGGGTTGGATCGCAAGATCCATAACATTGGTAGTAGGAAAACCAGCGGTCCATTTGTTCCAGTTTTCTGCACCATCAAAGCTTACGTATAAACCGTCACCGGTGCCTAAAAAGTAAAGATTGGGTTCAATAGGATCCTGTAATACGCAAAGTGCATAACCAATAACATCATTTTTATCAACTATTTGCTCCCAACTTTTCCCAAAATCTTTAGTTCGGTATACCATAGGAGCATCATTAAAGCGACGATAATCATTTACCACAAGCAATGCTTCTGCAGGGTTATGGTTAGAAGCCCTTATTTGATTGATCCAAGCGCCCGTGGGCATGGGTATATTCATGGTGATATTTTGCCAATCATCACCTCCATTCAAACTTACATTTACCTGCCCATCATCAGTCCCTATCCACAATATTCCTTTTTGAATAGGAGAGGGCTCGATAACCAATATCGTACAATAATTTTCAGCTCCAGTAGCATCCATAGTCAATCCACCACTTTCCCCTTGTTTTTGATAATCTGGGTTATTCGTGGTTAAATCCTCGGAAATAATATCCCACGTCTGTCCACCATCCGTACTTTTGTGAACAAATTGAGAACCAAAATAGAGGGTGTTTGAATGGAAAGGATCACGATTCATAGCCGCATTCCAGTTAAATCGTAATTTTTCTTCTCTTTCAGGATGTGTAGGTCTAATACTTTCGTTGTAGCCCGTCAAGCGATCGTAAATAACGGCACTTCCTTGCTGTGATGCAGAGATACCAAAACGACTATTTTCAGGATCAGGCAATACATCAAAGCCATCTCCAAATGAGATTTCTTGCCAATAACTATTTCTAATACCTTGTACTCGCCAAGTATAGGCAGGACCCGCCCAGGAGCCATTGTCTTGCATACCCCCGTAAACATTATAGGGCAAATCATTATCAACTGCGATGTGATAAAACTGGGCTACGGGTATATTTTGTGCAAAATGCCAAGTTTCACCTCTATCTCGGGTTATATTCAGTCCACCATCGTTGCCATCCATCATATAATTGGGATCATCCGGGTGAATCCACCAGGCATGGTGATCGGGGTGAACTCCATTGGAAACGCCATAAGCCGGCATAAGCTCGGAAAAGGAACGACCGCCATCTTCACTGACATTTACATAAGTGAAAATACTGTAAATCCTATTTTCATTTTTAGGATCTACACGGAGATCACTGTAATAAAAGGGTCGGGTACCAATTTCGTCTTTATCATTTATTAATCCCCATTTAAAACCTCCATCAGTAGACTTATATAAGGCATTTTTTTTAGATTCGATCAATGCATATATAATGTTTGGACTGCTGGGAGCTATGGCGAGCCCTATTCGACCCAAATCTCCTTCAGGAAGTCCATCCTCATCCGACCTTTGTTCCCAAGTTTTACCTGCATCATGACTGATAAATAAACCTGATCCATCACCTCCAGATCTGAAAAACCATGGGTCTCGGTGATGATCCCAAAGGGCGGCGATGAGTTTATTTGGATTGCGAGGGTCCATCACTAGGTCAGCCGCACCGCTTGACTGATTAGTGAACAAGATCCTTTCCCAATTCATGCCCCCATCCATTGTTTTATATACGCCACGTTCAGGATGCAAACCCCATGGAGAACCAATCACTGCAACATACACAATATCTGGATTTTGTGGATGTATAATGATTCTGTGAATGTTACGGCTTTTTTCTAAGCCCATTTTAATCCAATGCTTACCCCCGTCCAGACTTTTATAAATACCGTCACCCCCATTTAATGAATTTCTCGGATTACCTTCACCCGTCCCTACCCAAATCACCGATGGATTCGATTGTTGAATTGCGACCGCTCCAATAGAGGAAGTCGTTTGTTTGTCAAAAATAGCTTCCCAGGTAACGCCTCCTGAAGTGGATTTCCAAAGACCCCCTGAAGCCGTTCCTACATAGATAATTTCTGATTGCGCATGGACGACATCAATTGAAGTGACCCGTCCTGCCATACCTCCCGGCCCGATACTTCTTGGTTCAATTTTTTCAAATAAACCCATGTCTAACTTTTGAGAAGCAAGTAAAAAAGGGATCAAGAGGATATAAGAAGTTAGAATCTTTTTCATGATTTTACATTTTATTTACTTTAAATTATATTTAAAGTAGCTCGCTATGCGCATACTATTACACAGTAGGGTAAAGGAAATTACAAGCGGAGTAGACGCGCCAATAATTACTTAATGGTAGGCTGAAGTTTAAAGCGCGGTTTACAGCGAAATGAGCAGCAGTAGGTTAAGGTCTACTTTTTTCGTTCAGGGGTGATCATGATATGTGCTCTGTGTGTACCGGGATCCATGATCCAAGGCTCACTTGGGGTGGACGGCTTAGTGGGTAGTCCAGTCGATGCTGGGGTCGCAAATGGGACATAAATGACATATCTGAGGTAGGTGTTTTCAATTTCTTGAGTTTGAGCGTTGATGTCTCCGCTCATAACATATAAAGTTGCCCTTGTCGGCATTTTTAATGCACCAGAGATAGCTTCTGATTCTCTAATGTCAAAGATGGATTTGAAGTCAAGACCTTCCGCTTTTAATACCCTACCTCTTTCCATAAAAGGCTCTAAATCAGAATGGTAAGACGATACATTAAAGCCATCAGTCTCAGGATTGTCGGCTAAGCAAATCATATTATTTGTCCCTTTTCTAAGCACTTCCAAAATGCCGTTCTCACGATATCCTAATACGGTTGATTGTGCTCTAAACTCCTCTGGACTGGCCAAAACAGCGGTACTAATTTGCCATTCAACGCTTGGATATTGGGCACAGGCTGAAAGCGATAAAAAAGGGATTATGGCGAATAAAAAATTACTGAAAGAAATTCTCATGGTAATATGATTTAAGTATTATATCAAGAGAAGTCAATCCAAAACATCAATCCTCTATATTAACAAGATAATAATTTTTTTTCCCTTTTTGTGCTAGAATATATTTATTATTTAGAAGAGGAAAATCAACTGGGGCGTCTGGTGTATGTACTTTTTGCTTGTTTATGCTGACGCCACCTCCCTGAATCATTCTCCTCGCTTCCCCCTTTGAGGCAAAAATAAGTCCTTCGGTTGCCTCGGTCAAGAGTTCGGTTACTGATGACAATGATTCATAATCTTTTCTAGAAAGAATGACTTGCGGAACACCTTCAAGTACTTGCAGTAACCATTCTTCATCAAGTGTTGATAAATCCTCTTGCGTAGATTTTCCAAATAAAATTTGAGAGGCTTTTTTTGCCATCTCTAAGTCTGATTTTGAATGGACGCGCTCCGTTATTTCTTCTGCTAAGCTTGTTTGGAGTAGTCTTAAATGCTGATTTTCTTGATGCTGATGGATCAGTGTTTCTATTTCCTCTCTTGACTTTAGACTGAAAATTTTGATATAGGTTACTACATCATCATCAGAGGAGTTAATCCAATATTGATAAAATTTATAAGGAGTCGTTTTTTTCGGATCTAACCAAATATTTCCACCTTCTGATTTCCCAAATTTAGTACCATCTGCTTTGGTAATTAGGGGTGTAGTTATGGCGAAAGCTTCACCTTGACCTTTCCGTCTGATGAGTTCTGTTCCCGTCACAATGTTTCCCCATTGATCAGAACCTCCCATTTGAATTTTTATGTTTTTATTTTTCCACAACCAATAAAAGTCATATCCCTGAACTAATTGATAACAAAATTCTGTAAAAGACATCCCTGTGTCTAACCTACTCTTAACAGAATCTTTGGCCAACATATAATTGATTGAAATATGCTTACCGACCTCTCTAATAAAGTCTAGAAATTGAAATTCTTTGAACCAATCCTGATTGTTTACCACTTCTGCGCCATTGATGCCATCAAAGGATAAAAACTTCTTGAGTTGGGTGGTAACTCCATTGATGTTATGATTGATGACATCCTCATCTAATAAATTTCTTTCTGTAGATTTTCCAGAAGGATCACCTACCATGCCCGTAGCGCCACCCACCAATGCATAAGGTTTGTGACCACATCTTTGGAGATGAACTAAGCTCATGATTTGAACCAGATTACCAATATGCAAAGAATCTGCTGTTGGATCAAACCCAATGTAAGCACAAGTCATTTCCTTGTTGAGTTGTGCCTCAACATTGGGCATTTTATCATGGACCATGCCCCTCCAAGTCAATTCAGCTAAAAAATCAGTCATTTTTATTATTTAGAACGTAAAAATAAGCGCTCTTATTTAATAAAAGCCATGGGACAGAGGTAATTATTGATATCGATAGTTTAATAATTAAATAAATTCTCTTTTATGGATGGTTGTATTAATCAATCTTATCAATATTTTTGGGATATGGCTGAATATGGTGAAATAATAAAAGATTTTAAGGCAAAGAAATATGCACCTATTTATTTCTTGCACGGAGAAGAATCTTTTTTTATTGATAACATTGTTGCTCATTTTGAAACTGAATTGCTAGATGAGAGTCAAAAAAGTTTCAATCAATACATACTGTATGGTAAAGAAATTGACATCTCTCAAATTATAACCACAGCAAGAAAATTTCCTATGATGGGAGATCGACAGCTTATTCTTGTAAAAGAAGCTCAAGATATTAGAGATTGGAAAAAAGACCAGAGTATCGAAGCGTTACATCATTATTTGAAGGCACCCGTACCCTCCACTATTTTAGTGTTTGCCTACCAACACAAATCTATAGATAAAAGGAGTAAGCTGGCAAAAGCCTTGGCTAAAACCACCATCATGATGGAGTCAAAAAAAATATATGACAACCAAATTGGCCCCTGGATTCAGGATTATTTAATTGCTAAATCCCTTAAAATGAATCAAAAAGCGGTAATGATGTTGTCTGAAAACATTGGCAATAATCTTCAAAGATTGTCTAGTGAAATAAATAAATTAGCTATAAATATGACTAAGGGTCAAGAAATAGATGAGCAGCACATTCAAAATTATGTAGGAATCAATAGAGATTATAATATTTTCGAACTTCAAAAATCCCTTTCTTTTGGTGATTTCTCTAAAGCATTTAAAATCATCGACTACTTTTCTTTAAATTTATCGAAGAATCCTTTCGTGTTAACTATTGCTCAGTTATTTGCGTACTTTAATAAAATTCTCATCATCCATCAATCATCAGTAAAAGAAAAGCATCAGATTTCATCCCTTATTGGAGTTAATCCCTATTTTGTGGGAGAATACTTGAATGCCAGTAAAAGGTATAGTTTGCCTATCGTATTGAGAAATATCGAATTAGTGCACGATACAGATTTAAAATTCAAGGGGATTAAACCTTTTGCAAGTCCTAAGGAAAAGGAAGCCGCTCTTTTAAAAGAATTGATTTTTAAATTGATGCACTAGAAGCAGTTTCAATGACTTACTTTTGTCAGCATAATGAGTGAACCTATCAAGAACGTATTCACATTCTTCATAATTATCTTTGGATTCCAATTGTACGGTCAAAATCCGATTCAGGATCAACATAATGACCCTGCTTACCTACAATCTATTTCATATTTTGAAGCGGGGCGTTATGAAGCGGCCGCAGTGGGGTTTAGACACTATTTAAAAACGGGGAAAACCACTTCCTTTTTGGTAGGGGCAGATTTTTATCTTGCACAGATTGATCTAAAGGCCAATCAAAACATCCAACCAATGATACAATTCATGAATCATCACAAGGTTGCGCCTTTCTATGTTAAGTCCTTGCTCGCTTTGGGTAATTATCATTTTGATTTAAAAGAGTATAAAAATGTGGTGCCTTATTTTTACCGTATTCCACCCAATAATTTATTAGAATCCGTTTATGTCAATGTGAGATTTAAATTGGCCTATAGCCTTTATATGGACCAACTCTATAATGAAGCACTTTCTTTGTTTAATGAGGTAACTTATTATTTTCAAGACGAAAAATATAAGGCCCATTATTATGCAGGTGTAATATACTTTAACAATAAAGACTTTGATAAGGCATTAAAGCAATTGTTATTGGCTCAAAAAGTGCCTGAGATGTATAAATTGACGGCACCCTTCATCGCTAAGATTTATTTAAATCAAAAGCAATACACTGAGGTTATTGCCTATGCTGATGAGCATCTTGGTAACACAGAGGGCATCAATTTAGAAGGTAAAATTATATTGAATAGACTGGCGGCTGAAGCATCGTTTGCACAATTAAATTATTCAAAGGCGATTCAATATTATACCCAAGTCCTTCTGTTAAGTAAATCAAAAGGAGACGTAGCCTTGTTCTTTAATTTTGGGTACTCATTAGAGCAAGCTGGGAAAATGGAGGACGCGGCAGACCAATATAAAATTGCCGCCTTATCTGAAGATACATTAGGTCAACTCGCTGCATTTAGATTGGGACAAATTTATATTGAATTAAATCAATTTAATACTGCTATCAATGCCTTTAAAATTGTTTTGGAAAGCGAATTCAGTCCGGAGTTAAAAAATCAATCTTATTTTTTGATTGCCAAATCTTGGTTTCAACTTCATAACTTCGAAGCCACCATTGATGTATTAAATAACTACTTAAAAGACTATCCAAATAATGAGAATAGTATTGAGACGGCACAGCTTTTGGCTGATGCTTATCTATATACTTCAAATTATAAAGCCGCCATCGATCATTTAGAAATAACCCAACTTAAAACTTGGTCGCTTAAAAAAACCTATCAAATGGTTACCTTAAAATACGCTCAAATTTTATTTAATGATAAGCTTTATGATGAAGTAAAATATTGGCTTTCAAAATCATTAATGAATGCGGTGGATTCAAAATTTCAATTAATGGCAAATTCATTGATGGCTGAATGTCTCTCTGCACAGAATAAATATGGTCTAAGTATAAGTTATTTTGATCAGGTAATTGCCTCAAAAAAGGTGAGTAAGGAGCAGAAAAGTAAGGCCTATTATGGTCTAGGATATGCTCAATACAATATGGAGCAATATGAAATAGCCTATCAAAACTTTTCTTTGTTTCTAAACTTGAATACTTCAAAAAACCATGTTTATATGAATGATGCTGTCTTAAGAGCGGCTGATTGTTTGTTTATCTTAAAAAGGTTTGATGAAGCTATTTTGATGTATCGAAAGAACAAGGAAAAAGTAGGGCAAGAATATGCCAATTATCAAATAGCTAACATTTATTATTTGAAAAACGAGTTAGAAACGGCTCAAAAAATGTTTGAAAATTTCATTGAAAATTATTCAAACTCATTTCTTGCTGACAACGCAACCTTTCAGCTAGGAGAAATACTGATTGACTTAGAAAAGTTTGAGTTAGCCATTGCTAATTTTAATTATTTTGTAGATCGCTATGACAAAAGTGCATTGCTTCCCAATGTATATGAAGGAAGAGCCGTTGCCTACACAAATAAAAGTCAGTGGGCCGATGCGGTTAAAGATTATTATATCATTTTGGATAACTATTTGAGTCATCCGATAGCAAATGAAGCCATTTTAGGACTTCAAAATATTCGAAATAAGGGTTTTGAAATTGATGATTTTGATGAATATATGGTTAAACTAAGAACCCTTAATCCTAACAACGCGAGTTTAGAATTCATTTCATTTGAGCAATTGAAAAACGATTATTTTAATCAAGATTATGAGCAGTTGATACAGGGGATAAATGCTTTTAGAAGAGTTTATCCAAGTACGCTACATAATTATGATTTGTATTACTTTATGGGAGATGCCTATTATGAACTCGGTCAGTGGGAGGCGGGTATCGCTCAGTTTGAACCGATCATAAGCCATCAGCAAGGGGCTTACCTTGGTAGAGCCCTCACCAAATCAGCTAAGGCAAATATGAGTCTGAAAAGATATGACCAAGCCATAGATTTATTTTTATTACTAAATGAAAATGCCAGTAGCGAACGAGAGCTTGGCCAAGCTCAGGAAGGTTTGATGACGGCTTATTATGCCAGCAATAATGTTGAAAAGGCCTTACCAATAGCTCAAGAAATGAGTGAAAATATTACTTTATCAGAAAGTAAAAGGAATCTGGGTAACTTATATTTGTTGAGGATTGCAATGAATAACCTTGAATATGATAAAGCCCTATTACTTGCGGAGTCATTGATTGAAAGTACAGATAATCAGACTGGTGCTGAAGCAGCTTTTACCATGGCCGAAATACGATACAAGGAGAATGATTACCCAGCTTCGATAGAACAATGCATCATACTACTTGGTAAATATGGGCTATATGAACAGTGGACTGATAAAACTTATTTGCTATTGGTGGATAATTACATGGCTTCAGGAGAATTGCTTCAAGCCAAAGCCACTTTAAATTCCATATTGGAAAACACGGAGAATGACGTGCTTAAAATTAAAGCGGAGGATCTTCTTGAGGATATAACGCAGTTAGAAAAAATAGTACTTACCGAAGAAAAAGATTCGATAGATGGTTAAAAATGTTCTTAAGTTCTATTTACTTTTTCTACCCTTGCTTTCTTTTGGTCAAAGTCCTCAAGAAATAGAGTCTGCGGAGTTCATTGTAGAAAAGGACAAGGATTTGAAGCTCCCCAAAAGGCAAAGATTATTTGAACACGTCAAGTCAAGTCCAACTTCGGCTGGTTTTGACTCATTAACTTTTGTTTTAAAAGAGATTCCTTTTGAAATCCGATCTTACCATCCAAATTTGAAAGTAGAAAAACTTGAAAATCCAGCTGAAGAAAATTTATATGACCATTTAATAAATATGGGTTATGGCTCATACAACACTCCAGGGATATTGTATGAATACAGCACCCATCGCTTAACCTCTCCAAACTACGGGATAAGAATTGACCTAAAAAAACATCAAAAAGGCCCTATTCAAGATAATTATAGTGGTGAAAGCACTTCTGAGGTCAAGCTGTGGCATACGATGAATTTGAATAAGGGGATATTATCAACGTCACTCGACTATGGATACGATAAATTTTATAATTATGGGATGCTTGATGATTTGAGTGCCTTGTCTAGTTTTTCAGATACAGCAGATCATTACCTCAGAAGGCAGCACCGTTTTAATTTACATTTTGATTACCTCTTAAAAACAAAAGGTGAAAGTAATATTCATATAAAGCCAGAATGGCATTATACCGGGCAGCAAGGTTTTGGTAAAATAGATGAAGTAACAAGTTATTATTCAGGAGGCAATGAAAATGATTTTGTTTTAAATTTTAATTTAGATGCATTGAAAAGGAAATCTTGGATGTTTGATTTTGATTTTTTCATGGCTTTGACGCAATTCAATAATAAACGATCTGAAAATAATCAGCGAATATGGGCCTATGGTATTCCAAAAATAAATTTAACCTTTAATGAATGGTCTGTATCTGCGGGATTTAAAATTGGTTTCTATGATGATGCTGCAGGAGGAGGGTCCGGATTTTTATTACCTGATGTAGCGGTATCTTATACCTTTGGTAACCATATCTCTATATACGGAGAAGTAAAGGGCCAGGTCATTAGGAATGATTTTAACAGTGTAGTGAGTCAAAATAGATATGTATCTGACAGTATCACCTTAAATACTAGCATTGAGAAAATAGGTTTGAAACTAGGTATGTCGGGAGGACTTCTTCCTCGTATGACCTACCATATTAACGTATCGATAAAATCGATAGATGATCAGCTTTACTTCACAAACAATAAAATGGATCCTTCCTATTTTGACGTTGTTTATGATGTAGGGAATAGTTCTCGGTTTGATAGTGAAAGTTATCTGAATTTTGATGTAGCGAATGATGTATCATTGTTTGCCGTGTTTACATTCAATCAAATTAAAACCAGTACGATTAAAACACCCTGGCATACTCCGTCAACATCGTTTCAAATGGGAGCTAAACTCGGACTCATAGAAGATAAATTATTTTTGTCACCTTACTTCATTCATCTATCAAATATAAAGGCGTGGTCAAAGGCTGACGAAATCATTGTCTTACCAAATATTTTAGATTTTGGGATAGATATCAACATGTTATTTAATTATAAAATAGGGGCATTTTTAAAAATCCGGAACCTATTAGGCAAAGAGAATCAAAGATATAATCTATATAGTTCAAGAGAATTTGATATTTATGGGGGAATCAGTGTGCGTTTTTAATTGTAAATATATATTTTGCATGTATGAATAGGTCTTCGTGCTTTTTTTAATCTGATTCTTAAGAAATAATATATGGTGACGACAAGTAATCTAGAAGAAAATGAGAAAAATGATCTTCAAGTACAATTGGATGAAGGAGAAGATTATGGTCTACCCCAGTTGGATTTTTCACCCTTAGATCCACTTGAATTCAATAATATTGGAATCACAAGTCCATCATCGAGCAGTTCAATCGATGATAAAACTCAGCCTAGTTCAGCATCAGAAGAACCCAGTGAAGTGCCACCCTTAGTTGAGGTTGAAGAAACCTCGGCTTATATTTATCAAGGAAATGGGAATCAAAAGTTAAAATTTATCTTTGTTGTCGTATTAGGTGTATTATCTGCTTCTATCATTGGTATTACCTTGTTGAGTATGGCTGAGGATCCCAAGCCAATAGTTAAAAAAGAGATCAAAAAGGCAATTAAACCAGGACTCGTCATTAAAGAAGTCATTGAATCTGAAGTGGCTATTGATACGCCTGAACCAGAACCCGTCGTTGAAGAAGTCATTGAATCTGAAGTGGCTATTGATATGCCTGATCCGGAACCTGCGTTAAAGTCGACTGGAGCTATTTCAGAATTAACTCAGCCGATGAATAAATATTTTTTAATTGTTGCTAGTTTTTTAGATAAAGACTTGGCAATAGATTATGCCAATGAATTGACCTTATTGGGCTCAAAGGTCATCATCATTCCTCCATTTAGTAATAGCAGATTCACCAGAGTAGCTCTTGGCGAATATGAAACACTTGAAACAGTTAGTGTTGGAATAAATAATTATAAAGACGAATTCGATGAGCAGCTATGGGTGCTAAAATATTGATTGATCAGAGGTCAAGGATTTCTTTCATTTGAACAATATTTTACTGATTTTCTAGTTGTAGAATAAATTTAATTTCTTTGCTTCAAGAACTTTTTTCTTTTTGAATTATATTCTAAACAAATTCTAATTTATGACAACCTTTTCTTTATTACTCCAAATAGAAGAAATAATACCTGCTGGTGAAGCATCACTTAGTTTATTTATTTTATTAACCAAAGGAGGGTACATGATGATTCCTCTTATCATTCTTTGGGTCATTGCCGTTTATATATTCATAGAGAGAATACTAGTTCTCAAACACGCATCTAAAACTCCTGAAAATTTTCAAAACGAAATAAGAGAAAAAGTACAGTTAGGTTCTATTAATGAGGCCAAATTAGTTTGTAGTAAAGTGGACACACCCGTCGCAAGAATGATTGAAAAGGGCATTTCAAGAATCGGAGCCAATATGTCAAATATAGAAGCATCTATTGAAAATATTGGTAAAATAGAACTCAATAAATTAGAGAAAAACTTATCTCTGCTTGCTACTATTGCTGGAGCAGCGCCCATGATTGGTTTTCTAGGTACGGTTACAGGTATGATTCAAGCGTTCATCTCTATTGCTCAGGAAGAGGGAGCGGTAAGTCCTAAATTATTGTCTAGCGGCATTTATGAGGCCATGATTACGACTTCAGTAGGATTATTCGTAGGGATTATTGCCTATCTCGGTTATAACTATTTAGTCACACGTGTACAAAAGCTCGTCCATAACATGGAGTTCACTTCGATAGATTTTATTGAGTTGCTACAAGAGCCAAAAAAATGAATATTAATTCAAAATATAAAGTAGATGCGACTTTTAGTATGTCGTCTATGACGGATATCGTTTTTTTACTATTGATTTTTTTCATGCTGACCTCTTCATTCATTACCCCCTCAGGCCTTCCAGTTAATCTACCTACCTCCAAATCTTCTGCGATTGTTATGCAAAAAGTAAGTGTCACGATAACCAAAGAATTGGGATACTATGTCGATGACCAACTTATTTCTAAGGACCAACTAGAGGGTATATTGAGAAGCTCATTTAATGGAGAAGAGGGCTCAGTAGTATTGCATTGCGATAAAACGGTACCCGTTGAGGACTTGGTTTATGTGGCATCGATTGCCACCATGCTTGAAGCTAAAGTTTCCATTGCTACGAAACCCAACTTGTGAAAAAGGAGTCAAATAGATTTGAAAAAAAAAGTGCGGTCATCACTTTAATATTGCAAATCGTATTATTATGTGGGCTCTTTTTTGCGGTTGCTTGGAAAGAACCTAATCCTCCCATTACTCAATATGGCATTGAACTTGGCTTTGAAGTATTCACCGAATCCGAAGAAGCGAATCCCAATCAAAAAAATAACTTACCAACGGATAATAGCCAGATTATCCCAGAGGATATGGGCAACGATGAAATAATCCCAGGTGACGCAAGTGAGTTACAGGAAATTTCGGAAACGATCAATGAACCGCAGGATGACATTACAGATCAAGAAGTATTGACCGACCAAATAGTTCCATCGTCAGAAGCAAAGGAGTTTCCAGAGGATGAAACTGCAGCTATTTTAGATGAATCAGAACAGAGTTTGGAAAATTTAGAAACGGTGCCGAAAGTAGAAGAGGTCATTGAATCGAAAGAAAGCACAGACAAAGAAACCATGAGCACGGATGAGGCAGTGCCCCAAACATCGTCTATTGATGATTCTAAATCAGAATTGCAAGGTGAAAAAGAGGAAACCAATATTGACGCAAGTTCAAATGGTCAAACGAAGGAAATTGACCAGAGAGCTTTATATAAGACGAATACAGGAGATAAACAAGGAGTGAATGAAGGTCCTGAACTGCAAATCTCAGGATGGAAGTGGGGAACACAGAAACCAAAGCCTATGGATACCTCTGACGAAATTGTGGGAAAGGTTATCTGTAACATAAGAGTGGATTCAGATGGTTATATTTCGGCGCAATTAGATAGCTATACGACGCCTCCTTCGGTAGCTATTGCCTATAAAAATTCACTTGATGGTCTACAATTGGAAGTCAAAGACGATGGGGTGACCTTGGGATCAATGGGTAAAGTTATCTTTATCTTAAAACCAAAAGTAGATTGAAGTATCAAGAATGTCTTGACTTTCTGTATCTACAATTACCGAATTATCAGCGATCTGGTAGTCGGGCATATAAAGAAAACCTTGACAATACCTTTGCTTTATTAAATGTTTTAGATCATCCGGAGCATAAAATAAAATGTGTTCATATTGCGGGTACGAATGGCAAAGGGAGTAGTGCACATGCGATAGCGGCTGTGTTGCAAGCTGGTCATTATAAGGTGGGACTTTATACTTCACCTCACTTAAAATCCTTTAGAGAAAGAATCAAAATTAATGGTAATCAAATCGATCAAAATTCAATTATCGATTTTGTAGAAAAGCATCAAAACATAATTAAGATTATCTCTCCTTCCTTTTTTGAAGTGACTGTAGCGCTGGCTTTTGATTATTTTGCCGAGCATCAAGTGGACATTGCTATTATTGAAACTGGACTGGGAGGTAGGTTAGATAGTACTAATGTTATTGATCCCGAAATAGCGTTAATTACCAATATAGGTCTAGATCATACGGATATTCTTGGGGATACACTTGAAAAAATTGCGGTAGAAAAAGCGGGTATTATGAAAAAAAACAAACCCGTAGTCATTGGCTCCTTTCAAAAAAGATTAATTAATCTTTTTAAAGTACATGCAGCAGAGAAAGAAGCCATTTTGATTCAATTATCTGATCAATACCAGATCAGGCCAAAGTCCAAGGGTCAGTATGATATTTACAAAAAAAACGAGCTGCTCTTAAAAGAAATAACTTTTGATATTAAAGCGAAATATTTCGTGAAAAATATCCCAGGAATTTTAGAAGTTCTTTTGCAATTAAAGAAAAAAGGATGGCATATAAGTTCAGATCATATGGTAAGAGGCCTAGGTAAAATAACAACTTCTACCGGATTGAAAGGGAGGTTTCAAATACTTTCGAACGCTCCAAAAATCATTGCGGATGTCAGTCATAATTTAGAAGGAATCATCGAGCTAATAGATCAAGTAAACATGCTTGAGCCTAAGCAATTACATATTATTTATGGGGCTGTCAAAGACAGAAATATAGATGAAATATTTAATCAGTTTCCAAAGGATGCGCAGTACTATTTAACTTCGGGAAATAATTCAAGATTGATGGATCTGAAGTCATTGGCTGAAATTGCAAAAAAAAACAATCTAGAGAAACGTGAATTCTTTAATGTTAACTTGGCCTTAACATTTGTTAAATCAATAGCTGACATCGAGGATGTCGTTTTAATTACAGGAAGCACTTTCATCATATCAGAAATAGCAGAGTTGTGACAAGACAAAAAAAGCGTCGATTTGCGGATAATAAACTAAGGGCTAATTTGATGGAGCCAGGCAAAGATTTATATGATGAGATCAAAGGAAATTGGCATTTAAAAGTATTCACTAAGCAACAGCCTTTAATCCTAGAGCTTGGCTGTGGAAAGGGTGAATACACTTTGGGTCTGGCGCATGCTTTTCCTCATCGTAACCATATTGGAGTTGATATAAAAGGCGATCGATTATGGGTAGGTTCAGGAAGAGCACTTAAAGAAGGTATTCAGAATGCTGCGTTTTTGAGAGCACAAATTCAATTTCTAGAACATTTTTTTAAGAAAGGGGAAATTGATGAAATATGGGTTACTTTTCCTGACCCAAGGCCCAAAGAAAAAGATGAAAAAAGAAGATTAACCTCTCCTAGGTTCTTGGCCATTTATCAAAATCTATTAAAACCAGATGGATGGTTAAAGTTCAAAACAGATAATACTGAGCTTTTTAACTACACCTTGGGGTTGATAAATCAAAAGAAAATTAGCGTAAAAAACATGAATTTTACCCATGACTTATATGATTCAGAATATGTGGATGAACATTTTGAAATAAAAACAAAATATGAGCGTAAATTTGCCGCTTTAGGAGAAACAATTAAATACCTTAAATTTCAATTTCAATAAAGTAGAGATGAGAAACATAATTACACTTGCCTTTTTAATGACACTACAGCTGTTAATGTCTTGTGCAGATGACAGTAGGAATAGCTATTATAATAACCCATGTTACACTGCTCTTCCCTATACAGAGCAAATGGCCATCGATGTTTTACTCATTGATGAATATTTTAGTGAACAGGGTATTACCGGACAAATTGATGAATCAGGACTTCGATATGTTATTATTGAAGAAGGTGAAGGATCAAGACCTACTTTGGACAGTACGGTTAATGTTAAATATAAAGGTACTTTATTGAGTGATAATAGCTTGTTTGATGAGAATAATGAGGGGATTGAATTACCACTATCTTTCGTTATTGATGGATGGAAAATAGGTATTCCTTTGATGAAGGAGGGAGGGAAAATAATGCTGTATATTCCTTCTCGAATGGGCTATGGCTGCAGTGGTAGAGGATCCAGTATCCCTAGCAATGCCAATCTTATTTTTGAAGTGGAATTGCTAGAAATTATTTAACAAATAAGCTCCTCCACTAAAATAAACTAAAATAGGGGGTGAATTGCTCAAAAAAATGTTAAATTTATATTAATAGATTTTAGAATAAATAACAACCTACCTTTTAAAAAATATCAGATCATTTGATCTGATATTTTTATTCATGGTCTTCTATAAATTCCAAAATATCCATAATTTCACCGTAATCTTTAAATCCAGGTTTCTCTTCTGTAGTAGCCATGATTTCAATAGCCGGCCATAAATGAAGTTGGTCTAGTTCCAAATTAAATCCATTAATCATCTGTTCACTGTGAGAGGAATGAGCTAAGGATGGAATGACTATCTGAGCTTTATTTATTGTAGATCTACAAATAACAATTTTATCAGCTATTTGTCCTTCTTTAATTTTATTGAGAAGCTCTTCTTCGCTATTAATGTCCTCTATATTTATTTTGAAATATATTTTTTTCCCTGTTTCGGATAAAGGAGCCAATAAACTTGAATTACTTGTTTCTATGATATCAAGATCAACTTGAGAAAGGTAAGTTTGAATAGGTTCAAGTGCCATATCATCAAATTCTCCAGCAATTTCAGGTCCTTGTATCCATTGTGTTATGGCTTTTAATAATTCAACATCCACACAATTCTGGTCATTTAAATTCAGATTGAAACCGATTACGTCTACCATCATTCCTGCACAATAACGTGCATCACTTAGGTTATTGACCCCTCTTATTTTGATAAACTTTTTTGACTTCATTTAATTTTTATTTATAAATAAAATAGTTTTGGAGGTCTTTTCAAAGAGATTGGAAGGCTATATTTTGAAGGAGCTAATTCGAGACAAAATTAATCAAAAAATGATTCAAAATACTGATTAATAATAATGAGAGATAGATCTTAGTTCATTTTTTATTAATTTTATTTTTAAAACTGCTAGGTATTTTATTTTTAGATATAAAAATGAATTCGTGGTTACCATGTTCAGCACTATGTTTTTGAAATAAAAGCCCAATTAATCATTAATTATAAATAGCGCACGTTATTTTTGCATAAATTTTTAAATAGCGTAAACCGAGGCTGTGAACCCGGCAAAAAGCAAATGAGCAAAAAAGGTAGAGTTTTAGTCGCCATGAGCGGCGGTATAGATAGTTCGATTGCAGCGATAATGTTGCATGAGCAGGGGTATGAGGTTATTGGGATGACCATGAAGACATGGGATTATAGTACCTCAGGAGGGAGTAAAAAAGAAACCGGCTGTTGTAGTCTTGATTCTATCAACGATGCGAGAAATATTGCGGTCAACTTGGGGTTTCCACATTATATTATTGACATAAGAGAAGAGTTTGGAGATTATGTCATAGATCATTTTACGAGTGAATACTTAGAAGGCAGAACACCCAACCCGTGTGTACTCTGTAATACGCATATAAAATGGGATAGTTTGCTCAGGAGGGCGGATCAACTTAATTGTGAATTTATAGCCACGGGTCATTACGCTAAAATAAGGCGGGACAACGAACGTTATGTCATATCAAAAGGCAAAGATTTGCAAAAGGATCAATCCTATGCGCTGTGGGGAATCTCTCAGGAAAGTTTAAGTCGTACTATTTTCCCATTAGGAGATCTTCATAAAACAGACATCAAAGCATTGGCCCTTAAAAAAGGATTATTTGAATTGGCATCAAAGTCTGAATCATATGAAATCTGCTTCGTTCCAGATAATGACTATCGGGGATTTTTACGTAGAAGAGTAGCAGGTTTAGAAGAGAAGGTGGCAGGAGGAGCATTCGTCTTGGAAACAGGAGAAGTGGTCGGGCACCATGAGGGCTATCCTTTTTATACCGTGGGCCAGCGAAAAGGTTTAGGGATTGCTTTAGGGTATCCTGTATACGTTACAGAAATTCAAAAAGAGACAAATCGCGTGGTATTGGGAACTTTTGATGAACTCTCTAGAGACGGGATGTATGTTAAAAATTTAAATCTTCAAAAATATCCTGAAATCCCTTTTGGAAAATTGGATACTACTACAAAAGTGCGGTACAATGACTTGGGAAACCCTGCGATCATTGAGCAAATTGGGGATGTTATGAAAGTTTATTTTGGCAATGGCGTCAACTCCATCGCACCTGGACAAGCCGCCGTGTTTTACGAAGGTGATGACATGATTGGCGGCGGCTGGATTACTAAAAGTTTTAAGCAATCGAGCTTGTTAAATAAAATAAATTCTAATGTTTAGAATGAATTTTTCTTGGCATCATTAAACTAATTTATATTTAAAAATGATTGGGTAAGGTGTAACAATAGATGCTGCTGAAACCCAACTATTAAAAAAATATAGATAGTTAATAGTTATTAATTAGGAAAGTATTTTTAGAGCGGAAAAAAATGAAAAATTTAAAGGACATCTATTTGTTACCACTCTTTTTGATCGGCTTTTACTCAGTCAATGCTCAAACCAATCGATATATGGTTTTTCTCTCAGATAAAGCTAATTCAGCGTTCTCTTTGGATCAACCCGAAGCATTTTTGAGCACCCGTGCCATTGCTAGAAAAGATCTGCATGATGTCGAGATCGATCTGTTAGATGTACCCGTTAGCGCCGCTTATACCCAAGATATAGCTTCTTTAGAAGTAGATGTTTTCTTTACCTCAAAATGGATGAACGCCGTACTCATTCAAACGGACTCGAGTACCTCGCTGGACGTGGCAGCCAGGCCTTATGTTGATAGTGTTGTTTTCATCGCACCAGGAGCAAGGTTAACGCATGAAAACACGGATTATGAATGGCCGGAGACCTTTGAAGAGCCTAACAATCAACTTGAATCTTCTGAATTGCAGCTTGCTATGATGAATATTCATCAAATGCATGAGGACGGATATCGGGGCGAAGGTATGCTGATTGCTGTTTTAGATGGGGGCTTTTTAGGAGCCAATCTGTTTGAACCTCTCAAAGGCGTATTCAATGAAAATCGCTTGATTGCTGCAAAAGACTTTGTAACGAATGGAGGTAATCCATTCTTATATAGCGGACATGGTACCTCGGCGTGGTCAACCATAGCAAGTGATTATAAAGATTTTATAGGCACGGCACCCAAAGCAGATTTCATCTTGTGTGTTACCGAAGACGTTGCTTCCGAATACAGAATTGAGGAGTATAATTGGCTCATAGCAGCCGAATACGCTGATAGTATTGGAGTGGATATCATTACGAGTTCATTGGGGTACAGTAGCTTTTCGGATGCGGCTATGGATTATACTTATCAGGATATGGATGGTCAAACGGCTATCATCACTAGGGCCTCAAATTTGGCCATAAAAAAAGGAATTTTAGTCATCACGAGTGCGGGGAATGAAGGTAATAATGCATGGAGATATGTTACGGCTCCAGCGGACGGAGCAGATAATATTACGGTAGGAAGTGTAAAAAGTGATTACAGTATTTCTGCTTTCAGCTCTCAAGGGCCGACGGCAGATGACCGAATCAAACCTGATGTAGTAGCGCTTGGACAAGGAACTACCTTATTGTCCTCAAATGGAACTATCTCACAAGCCAATGGCACGAGTTTTTCAGCACCCTTAGTTGCCGGTTATTCAGCAGGGATTTGGCAGGCACATCCTGAATTCACCAATTTGGAGGTCGTTCAGTACATACGTAACTCAGGTACCCGTTTTGATGATCCTGATAATTACTTTGGTTATGGTATACCTATCTATTTGGCTGATGAGGATAGTTTAAGCGTGACGGATACTACCCTATTGTCTCTTTCTGAATTCACATCAGATAGTATTACGATTTATCCAAATCCAATTTATGGAAACGTCATTTCTATTAAAATAGATACAAAAACGGACATTTACCCACTGGATATTAAACTATTAGACCCCAAAGGAAATAATATAAGTGAACTGAGCGTTTTAAAAGGAGAACCTGGAGGATTGATCTCAATGGATATTTCTAAGAGCCGTGCGGGCGTCTATATTTTAATATTAGCGTCCAGTAAAATTTCAAGAAAGATAAAACTGATCAAGTATTAATTATGTCTGAAATTCTCATCGCGCCCTCTATTTTAGCTGCCGATTTTGGTAATCTAGCCGCAGCAACTCAAATGATCAATGAAAGTCAAGCAGACTATATTCACATTGATATAATGGATGGTAATTTTGTACCTAATATATCATTTGGGTTTCCGGTAACTCAGGCCATTTATAAACATGCCAAAAAGCCATTAGATTTCCATTTAATGATTAATAACCCTGATAATTATCTTGAAGACTGTATAAATAGTGGGGCGAAAATAATCACCGTTCATGCAGAGGTCTGCAACCACCTCAACCGAACCCTCCATCGGATTAAAGAATTAGGAGCGCTTGCCGGAGTTGCCCTAAATCCACATACTTCGGTAGAAGCATTAAGAAATGTTATAAATGACCTAGATC
The DNA here is from genome assembly GCA_905182655.1 of Flammeovirgaceae bacterium UBA4465. Classification (GTDB taxonomy): domain Bacteria; phylum Bacteroidota; class Bacteroidia; order Cytophagales; family Cyclobacteriaceae; genus UBA4465. The sequence continues at coordinate 25,805 of CAJJCN010000018.1, read as the reverse complement.
TTGTTCTTATCATGTCTGTAAACCCGGGCTTCGGAGGTCAGAAATTTATTGAAAATACATATCACAAGGTGAAAGAAATAAGACAATTAGCTGACGCGTCGAATAAAAACATACTCATCGAAATAGATGGTGGGGTGAACGGTGAAAATGCAGCCTTACTTATAAAAGCAGGAGCAAATATGCTAGTGGCTGGAAGTTATGTCTTCAACTCCAAGAACCCTACCCAAACCATACAGTCTTTAAAGATTCCCTGATTTTTTGAGTTCTTTTAAGTCACTCTTGTTTTTTTGCATAGTGTTGCTAGGCCATAGTCTATCCGCCCAATGGACGATTAACGGCAGTATTATTTCTGAAGAAGGTACGGCCATCGCACAAGCAGAGATATTCTTCCCGGATTTTAATAAAACAATACTCAGCGATGGTTATGGGGCCTTCCATTTCAAAATTAATGACAGTATTGACCATATAAAATTCACTATTGGGCACATTGCCTATCAGCGACGTGACTTCTTCGTTGTTCAAACGAATCGCATTCAAGACGTTGAATTTGTTTTAGTGAGTAGGGAGATTTTGTTGGAAAAAATAGAAGTTTCTGAAACTACCGATAACGCTCAAGAGAGGGCACAAAATCAAATCAAGTTAAATGCGAAATCAGTCCTTGTTATGCCTTCTGCTTTTGGAGATTTCAGTAAAGTATTGTCAACCTTGCCTGGTGTAGCAGCAAATAATGAACTTTCATCCACTTATTCGGTACGTGGTGGAAATTTTCAGGAAAATTTAGTTTACGTCAATGGGATACAAGTTTATAGACCTTTTTTGGCCAATACGGGCAGGCAGGAAGGATTGAGCTTTATCAATCCAGATTTTGTTCAAGATATCTCATTTTATGCGGGAGGATGGCAACCAAAATATGGCGATAAATTGTCCAGCAGCTTAAATATAGAATATAAAGAACCGGATCGTTTTGAAAGTAGTGCCTCGGTGGGTCTTTTGGGGGGTAAGATTTATCTAGGAGGAAGTTCAGACAATCAGCGTTCAAAATTTTCCATTGGTTTAAGGCATAAAGATGCCAGATATTTGTTAAATACTTTAGAAGTATCGGGACAATATTTCCCTAAATATACAGATGTACAAGGGTTTTTCACTTTTGACTTGACGAAAAAATCAAGCGCCTTGATTAATAAAACTAAGTTGAACTGGCTTTTATCTTATGGACAAAACCGATATCAAACGATTCCAATATCTCAAAGTACAGTTTTTGGTTCGGTGGCTCAAAATTTTAGACTTCAAACTGATTTTATAGGAAAGGAATCCTTACATTATGACACCTATCAAACAGGCTTTAATCTATCGCATAGGCTAAATGATAGGTTTAAGACTTCTCTCATTGCATCTACAGTTTCGACGCAAGAAAAAGAAAATTTTGAAGTTGAAGGGGCGTATCGTTTATGTGATGTAGATCAAAAAAGCCAGGTTGATTTTAGTGATAAATGTATTGTGACCAGAGCCATTGGAACCAATTTTGATTATGGGAGAAATTCATTAAGTGTACAAATTTCTACTATTGAAAACAGAAATGAATGGCTTATTAATTCCAATAATTTAATTGAATTTGGCGTTGGGATGAGCCATCAGAACATCGCTGACGATATTAATGAATATGGTTTCATTGATTCTGCAGATTATGTAACTACCACTCAGTATATTCAAAATGAGCTTAGTATGTCTAGTAACAACTATTTCGGCTATCTCCAGTATTCTTTTTTTGACTATGACTCCTCGAATATATTCAATATCGGCTCTCGGTTCAATTATATGAATTGGACCGATCAATTTTTATTGAGTCCGCGTGTACAATATCAATATCGACCGAGTTGGTCTGTACCCACTCGAATCAATTTTTCCGTTGGGTTTTATCATCAACATCCTCAGTATAGAGAATTCAGAAACCGTGAAGGTGAGATTAACAAAGACGTGAGCGCTCAAAAATCTTTACAGTTAATTACTGGAATAGATCGATTCCTAACCTTGTGGGGCAGACCCTTTATATTCACTACGCAAGCATATTATAAATATTTATGGGATTTGAATCCTTATGAGATTGATAATGTGAGAATACGGTATTACGCAGATAATATCGCCATAGGTTATGCTACTGGCCTTGATGTTAGAATCAATGGTGAATTTATAGCCGGCACTCAATCATGGTTTAGTTTAGGCTTGTTAAAAACAATGGAGGACATCGAAAACGATGAAAATGGTTATCAAAGACGTCCATCTGATCAAAGAATAACTATTGGCGCATTTTTTGAAGACCATTTACCGAATGATCCTTCATTAAGAGTTTATTTGAACTTAAATTTTGGATCTGGTTATCCTTTCGGACCTCCCAATAACAGTGCCTATCGAAATGCCTTTTCTGGAGATGAATATTATCGCGTAGATCTAGGGTTAACCAAGATCATTCCCATCAGCAATCTTAATTTTCTCAAAAACATCATTCTCCGATTAGAAGTATTAAATATACTTGAAGCCGACAATACCATCAGTTACCATTGGATTGAAGATGTAAATGGCAATAATTTAGCGATACCTAACTCATTATCGGCAAGATATTTTAACTTGAAAATAATGTGTAACCTCTAACAAAATTTAAATAGTTTTGATGAAACTAGCGAATAATATAAAGGTCTAATCATACATGTTTTTTAAAAAACTGAATCCTGTATTTATTTTGAAATTAAAAAGGATAATCTGTTGGTCATGCTACCCAATATTGGTTTTGTCTTTCCTGAACTCTTGTAAAGACCAAGAAGATTATATAGAAGAAGTTTATGATTATGAAGCTTTTGAGGTGACTGTTTTTGAACAACTAGAAAATGCGGGTATAGATTCCTCCGTAGTGACCAAAGCTTCGATAGGTCTGGACACTTATTATTATTATCCTATCACGACTAACTTAAGCGGAATAGGTCAAGAAGAAGGTAATATTTTATCCGTAAAATATCAGTTAAGTATTTTAGGAGGCGATACCATTGCCTTTTATAGGGTAGACAGTGAAACCTACACCCTTGGACAAGGCATGAATGCTTTAATCCCTGTTGGACTTGACTACGCGATCAGTCAATCGGGCATTCGAGTAGGCGAGGAATATAGCTATATATTGCCTCCAGGCTTAGCTTATGGAGACTTAGATTTAGGTGATTTTCAAACCATTATTCCAAAAAATTCTATACTTAATGTTCAAATCAAATTAGAATCGTTAGGGGCCTTATTTGATGTACCCGCGACTCAATCACTAGAAATTAATGAGTACATAAACGATACAGGATTAAATGATACCTCGGTTTGGAGTGGTAATGATGGATTTATTTATCGATCATCTTCTTCAAGATTGGTCATGAAAGTTCTTGACTCTAGCTATTCAATATCACCTGTTGAAGGAAATACGGTGTCCTTATCCTATGTGCTTTATGATTTAAATGACTCATCCGTGGTTATTGATCGAAGAACGGTCGCAGATCCATTTGTATTTACCTTAGGCGTAGATGAGGTTATGCCTGGACTGGATGAAGCGGTTCGTAAAATGCATCTTAATGAGACATCATTGATTCTATTAACTTCAGATCAAGCCTATCGTGAGAGTGCTGCAGTCCTACCTAATTACGAGGGATTGAGGCAAGTATTGGTAGACTTACAAGTGATTCCAGATTACGCGGCTGCTATTGAACCCTTTCAAATTCTGAGATTTGAAGCCTCAATAGAAAAAATAGATTAAAAAAAGCTTAATTTTGTCTATTATAATTTCTGAGTCATTATAAAGTGTTGCTGAATAAAGCCCTATACTCTTTTTTTATTTTGCTTTTTATGTTTAATCTACCTTCAAGTTCAGGTCAGAGTATCTATAAAAAGTATGGTATTTATAGAAATCCAGCACTTGTAATTTCCAACAAAATCTCTTGGACCTTAAGTATGGGTTCTGGGAAGACTCATTTCAGCCACAGCTTAAAAAATTTCTATTTATATCAGTCCTCAGAGGTGCAGCTTATCCGATCCAAAAATGCAGAAAGTCCTTCCGGTGACCTCATCAATGGACAAACCGATTGGTTGAATAACCCAACGGATTTAGAAGATGTGAATGTGGGTGATTTATTTGGTATAGGATATGACCGATTGGATTCACCCGTTTACAATACGAAACTCGATGCTCAAACTGTTTTTTTGGATGGGGATACTGCCAATTTTCAATTTCAGAGCCTTTGGTCTAGTGTACCCATTGATTTTTCCGCCCATTATGATTTTTTAAAATTTAGAATAGGGGTAGGAATACATTATGAAAAATTAAGAACAAATGCCTTGCGTCCAACCAGCAATAATTACGGTATTCTAGATTATGATCCAGGCTTCAAGACCACAAAGGTGTACAAATATTATGGAATACTGGGTTATAAATTTTATGAGGAATGGAATTCTGCCATGGTCGGAGAAATCCAAATAGGGAACGTAAAAACAAGTGGTGAGTTTAATAATGATTTAATGAACAGAAGTTTAATGGTAAACATAGGTTTAAATTATGAATATCATTTTTCGGAATATTTAAGGTTAATAATCAAGCCTTCTTTTGAACTCAAAAGCTATAAAATGAATATTTTGGATAATTCTGGTGTGCTTTTAGATCAAGTATCGCATAACTATAATGCCTTTTATATACAAGTAGGGATTAGTATCAATATACCCGAATTAAGAAGATCTCCATTTGAGGCTGATCATGTTCAATTGAAACATGTAATTACTGATCCTAAAAAGGGGAGATTGGAAGAGGTAAGGGGTCAGGCGCTGTGGAAAGAACAAAATCCAAAAATGGGTCAAAACCATAGGAGACTCATTCGTCACAAGGTCATTAATAAGAAAAAATCTCATCCCTATTAATGTCAACTTTGAATTAAAAAATGATTAAATTACCACTTGATTTTTTACTAAACTAAGATACTTTTCATGTCAGACGGAGATGTTGAAAATATTGCCAACTCAGGCAACATAATAGCTATAAATATTGAAGATGAAATGAGGGGCGCATACATCGATTATTCGATGAGCGTTATCGTTTCGAGGGCCTTGCCTGATGTAAGGGATGGCTTAAAGCCTGTTCATAGAAGAATTCTGTTCGGAATGGATGAATTAGGGGTCAATTATAACCGACCCTATAAAAAATGTGCCAGGATTGTAGGAGATGTCTTGGGTAAGTATCACCCGCATGGAGATACAGCCGTTTACGATTCCATGGTACGGATGGCCCAAGCGTGGTCTCTTCGGTACCCGCTTGTAGACGGACAAGGAAATTTTGGTTCCGTAGATGGGGATTCTCCGGCCGCGATGAGATATACTGAAGCGCGTCTCAAGCGTATTTCTGAAGATCTTCTTGGAGACATACAAAAGAATACTGTAGATTTTGTCCCAAATTATGATGATTCAACCACAGAACCTTCCGTATTGCCGGCAAGGTTGCCCAATTTACTATTAAACGGAGCTTCAGGTATCGCTGTAGGGATGGCCACTAATATGGCTCCGCACAATTTAACGGAGGTGGCCAATGGAATTGCAGCCTACATAGAGAACAATGAGATTACTATTCCTGAGCTCATGGAATTCATTACTGCGCCTGATTTCCCGACTGGGGCCATCATATATGGTTATCAAGGGGTCCGTTCAGCTTTTGAAACAGGAAGGGGACGTATCATGATGCGTGCCAAGGCCGACATTGAGGTGATGAAAAGTGGGAGGGAACAAATTGTAGTAACAGAAATTCCTTTTCAAGTCAATAAGGCCTCTATGATTGAGAAAACCGCTCAATTAGTTAATGAGAAGAAAATAGAAGGTATTTCAGATTTGAGAGATGAATCCGATCGTGATGGGATGCGTATCGTTTACGAATTGAAAAGAGATGCAATTCCCAATATTGTCTTAAATACACTTTTTAAGCACACCCAACTCCAATCGGCATTCAGTGTAAACAATGTGGCCTTGGTCAAAGGGCGACCTAAGATGCTGAATTTGAAGGATTTAATCGTTCATTATGTTGATCACAGACATGAGGTAGTGATTCGTAGAACAAAATATGAATTAGAGGAAGCAGAGAAACGTGCGCATATCCTAGAAGGATATTTAATTGCTTTAGACAACTTAGATGAGGTGATTGCTTTGATTAGAAGCAGTCGCGATCCTGAAATAGCAAAAAAGAATTTGATAGAAAAGTTTTCTCTTTCAGAAATTCAGTCAAAGGCCATCTTAGAAATGAGATTGCAACGACTTACGGGTCTTGAAAGGGATAAAATCATCAAGGAATATGAGGAGATAAAAAGATTGATTGATAAGCTTCAAGGGATACTTGATAATGTTGACGTGAGAATGAAAATCATCAAAGACGAACTTTTGGAAGTGAAGGATCGGTATGGTGATGAAAGAAATTCAATTATTGAACATGCTGCTGATGATTTCACAGCGGAAGACATGATCCCAGATGATGAAATGGTTTTGACCATTTCGCATCAAGGTTACATTAAAAGAACGGCCTTGGTAGAATATCGAACACAAGGTAGAGGGGGTGTGGGCTCCCGCGCAGTCAAAAGCAAAGATGATGATTTTACTGAGCACTTGTTTGTCGCTACAGCACATAATTACTTACTGATCTTCACGCAACTGGGTAAAGTTTTTTGGAAGAAAGTATGGGAAATTCCAGAGGGAGGAAAAACTTCCAAAGGTCGTGCGATACAAAATCTCATTAATATAGAACCTGAGGATGCGGTGAGAACGGTGATCAATGTGAAGACCCTTTCGGATCCTGATTATATCAATAATAATTATCTCATTATGTGTACCTCTAGAGGTACGGTAAAGAAAACAACCTTAGAAGCTTACAGTCGTCCAAGACAAAATGGAATCAATGCCATTACCATACATGAGGGGGATAAGTTGCTAGATGTTCGTTTAACGGATGGAGATAATGATGTTGTGATCGCCAAGAACTCAGGTACCGCTATACATTTTCATGAATCAGACGTTCGTGCTATGGGCAGAACAGCCGCGGGTGTCAGAGGCATTCACCTTAAAGAGGACCAGTTCGTGGTGGGTATGGTCTGTGTCAAAAAAGAGACCGCATCTAACTTACTTGTGGTATCGGAGAAAGGCTATGGGAAAAGATCTGATTTAAGTGATTACAGGACCACAAAGCGAGGAGGAAAAGGTGTAAAAACCATCAATGTAACTGAAAAGACCGGTGCATTGGTAGCCATCAAAGATGTGGTAGATGGTGATGAACTCATGATTATTAATAAATCAGGCATTGCGATTAGATTACCCGTGGATCAGCTACGCGTCATGGGTAGGGCCACACAAGGAGTAAAATTAATTAGACTTAGTGAGGACGATGAAATCTCTGCAGTGGAGAAAATCGAATTTGTAGCCTCAGATGAGATAGAAGAAAATGATGGTTCAGATGGGCCAAATGAAGATACCGAAGATAATTCAAATCCAACCAATGAAAATGTTTAATTTGAAATGATAATTGAAAAATAGAGTAAAATGAAAAGAGTATTTATTTTATTAGTTTTTGCTTTAATAAGCACGACTATTACCTACGCACAAAAAGAAATCAAACCTAAGTTAGGTAAGATAGAATCTTTATATAAAAAAGGTGAACTCATTGAAGCAAAGGAAATTTCCGATGTTTCCATTAGCTATGAGAAAACCATGAATAATCCTAAAACTTGGTACTTGAGAGGGTTGATATATATGGCTTTAGATACCTCTGCAAGTATGGTGGGAGTAACCAATGATGCCTTACAAACCTCCATATCTAGTTTTAATAAAAGTGATGCGCTTAGTGAAGATGAGGATAAAGATCCTTTCATTACAGATGATACAGGAATGCCGACTACAAAAACTCAGCAAATTGAGTCCTATTGGGGGTTTCACTACAATAAAGCAGCTACCGCATTTGGTGAAAAAGATTATATAAACTCGATCACTTCTTTTAACAACGCGGCTCTAATTAAGCCTTATGATACCAATTCAGTTATCAATGCAGGTTATGCAGCTGTTCAAGCGAAATTGTATGATAAGGCCAAAAGCTATTTTTATAGAGCGATAGAGCTCGGCTCTAAGGATAAAGATATCAGATTAATTCTAATTTATGTAGTAGCAACTGGACAAAATTTACTTGAAGAGTCTTTGGTAATTGTTCGTGATGCCCGCGTTCTTTTCCCTAGTGATAATGAACTGGCAAGGCAAGAAATCAATATTCTTATACAATTAGATAAAAGTGAAGAAGCCACTCTTAATCTTGTCAAAGCCATAGAAGCTGAACCTAATGATCCTAATTTACATTTTACCTTGGGCATCTTGCATGAGGAAATTGGTTTAAAATCAGATAGCGAAGCTGAAAAAGCCGAGAGAATCGAATTAGCTCGTAAGGCTTACACGGCTGCAGTTAATGTAGATCCAACGTATTACAATGGGCATTATAACTTAGGCGTATTGGCTATGACAGAAGTTAACATTTATATTAAGGAGCAAAATGCACTAGGCTATTCAAAAGCAGATTTGAAAAAGTCTGATGAATTAGAGCCCATAATTCAAGAGAAACTATCCGTTGCTTTGCCCCTGTGGGAAAAAACAGTTTTGCTTAAAGATGATGAGTTGCCTGCTTTAGAAACTTTGGCCTATTTATATACGATGAAAAAGATGTATGATCAAGCTGAAAGCATCCAAGCAAAAATTGATGCCCTAAATTAAAGATTGTTGAAAATTAATTAAATCATTATCAGACGATAAAAAAAGACCTTAGTAGCCTAAGGTCTTTTTTTATATTTTTTTTATCTGAGCTTAAGCAACATAGTTTCGATAGTTAACCCAGGGCCAAAAGCCATAGACAAGACCGGACCTTTTACCTGATTATGGTCATCTAATAATTTTTTCAGAACAAATAATATCGTAGCCGAAGACATATTTCCATAATTCCTCAAAATATGATACGAGTGTATATTATGCTCCTTTGAAAGATTCAAGTTATGCTCTATCGCTTTAAGAATGCTTTTACCTCCCGGATGTAGGGCATAGTGACATATTTCAGAAAAATTAAAAGGGACTTTACCTAGCAATTTTGATACCGCACTTTTTGTATTTCCCTCAATCAATTTAGCTACTTCATGAGTTAAGACCATATCAAAAGCATTTTGACCTATTTTCCATGACATTTCATTTTTTCCTTTGAAGAGGATATCACAATGAAATTGATCTATTAAAAAAGCATCGGATGCTTCGTTATTTGTAACCAAACAACTCGCTGCACCATCTGAAAAAAGGGCTTGCGATAAATTTAAGAATTCATCATTCTTACGTTGAAAATGGAGCGTACATAATTCTACAGAAACAATGAGCACTTGCGCCGTTGCCGATGCTTCGCATATGGATTGAGCTAGTTTTAAAGCATTAAAAACACCATAGCAACCCATAAAATTGATGGCTGTTCTATGGATATCAGTTCTCATTTTTAATTGTTCAACAATTTCCAAGTCAATCCCAGGAGCATACATGCCAGTACAGCTTACGGTAATGAGGTGCGTTAGGTCATTGAGGTCCTTTCCCTTCATGCACTCTAAGATTGATTCTATAGCCAATACAGGAGCTTCTATTTCATACAACTTCATACGATCATTGAGGCTAGGCTCTGTACCATGCATGATGAAGCCTGGAGTTTCTGTTGTTTGATGGAAGTCAGGTAAAATGGAATACCTGTGATCAATGCCCGAAGCTCTGTAGATTACATCTAATTGATGGGATTGCTTCTCGCTGAACTCAATATGCTGCTTCATATAAGTAGCAATTTTACTTTGGGAGATCTTTAAATTGGGAACCGCAGTACCAATCGCATTAATGAAAGCAGGCATAGAATTAAAATTGAGTCAATATTAAATTTTTGGACATAAAAATTGAATTATTTGATGAGTTTATCTGTAATATGCACAAGTTTGATATAGCCTATTACCCGAAATGTACTTAATCTCAAATTCAACTTTAAAACATTTAAGAATCACTTTTAGTTTTAATTTATTGCCTATTTTTTTATTTGCTGTAGCCATAACGCCCCAATCAATTAATTGGATTGAAACCCTGGTATTATTCGTTTGTTGGCATTTACTTATTTATCCGGCAAGTAATGGTTTCAATTCCTATTTCGATAAAGATAAAGAAAGCATTGCAGGAATTAAATATCCGCCTAAAGTTACGAAAGAGCTGTACTATTTTTCGATTGCTTTAGATGGTATAGGTGTTTCATTGGCCTTATGTATAGATCTTCCAACGGCCATTTCCATGCTAATATATGGTCTTATTAGTAAAGCCTACAGTCATCCTTCGATTCGTCTAAAGAAGCGACCTATGGTCAGTTGGATCGTTGTATCGGTTTTTCAGGGGTATTTTGTATTTTTAGTTACTTATTGGGCCATACATGATATACCTATATGGAGACTTACTACGTCTATGATTCAAATCCCTGCATTATTAACCACTATGATGCTTATGAGTGCCTATCCCATCACACAAGTATATCAACATAATGAAGATAGAGAAAGAGGTGATTTGACCTTAAGCCTCAGATTGGGTATCCTAGGTACGTTTCACTTTACGGCCCTTGGATTTATCATTACAGCCCTCGGGTATGTCAGCTATTTTTTCTATTATCAGGATTCACAGACTATGTTACTTTATCTCATCTTGATGATCCCGCTTTTCATTTATTATATCTTTTGGTATCAAAAGGTAAGAAAAAGAATAGATACGGCTGATTATGATCACACCATGAAGTTAAATAGGCTTTCGGCACTCTGCCTCAATGCCTTTTTTCTCCTTTTGATTATTTTCAATGCTTAAAATTGCTTTTTCTGAAATTTACGCACATCACTTACCTGAAAAGCATCGTTTTCCCATGCTCAAGTATGAGCTGTTACCTAAACAGCTGTTACACGAAGGCGTGGTTGTAAAGGAAAATTTCTTTCACCCCAAAAATGCTTTAGAAAAAGATATTTTAGAAGTTCACGCTACGCATTATTGGCACCGATTGATCCAACTTAATCTTTCTCCATCAGAGATAAGATCAATAGGGTTTCCACTAAGTCAGTTACTTGTAGAGAGAGAGGTCAATATTGCGGGAGGAACGCTGCAATGCATAACATATGCTTTCGCGCATGGAATATCATTTAATATTGCTGGAGGTACCCATCATGCATTTTCCGATCGAGGAGAAGGCTTCTGTATGCTTAACGACCAGGCCATTGGCGCAAACTATTTATTAAGAAAGGAAAAGGTCAAGCAAGTACTGATCATTGACCTAGACGTACATCAGGGCAATGGAACGGCTGAGATTTTTAAAAATGATCCTCGTGTATTTACTTTTAGCATGCATGGCGCAAAAAATTATCCTATCAGAAAAGAACAAAGTGATCTAGATATTGGACTTGAGGATGGTTGTAACGATGAAACTTATTTAGCCTTGTTATCGCAACACCTCAATGAAGTGACGCAACATTTTCATCCGGGGTTCATTTTTTATCAAGCAGGCGTAGATGTATTAGAGACAGATAAATTGGGTCGACTTGGATTGACGAAAGAGGGTTGTAAAAGAAGAGATCACTATGTTCTTGATTTTGCCCAACGCAACCAAATACCTATGGTAGTATGTATGGGAGGGGGCTATTCTCCAAATATTAAGGATATTATAGATGCCCATGCCAATACCTTCAAATTAGCACAACATATGTTTTTCTAAAAAGGGTCAGCTAAATGACTTTCCGTGTGTCTTTGAGATGAGCTTCTGGGCCAAGGTAGGAAAAGATTTTGCCATAGCTAAAGTGGCGCTACTCAGTATATGACTTCCAAATAGAACTTGTAGATTTCTTCCCCACATGAGTCGATTACTAAACCATCGAGTCCATTGAAATTTATATAGATCTTGTACTTCTCGACGGAGATCAGGCCGCGCTTTTTTTTGAATGATTACTTCAGCCAATAACTTGCCTGAGTGAATAGCTATAGCCATACCATTTCCACATAAAGGGGTAATCAAGCCTGCTGTATCACCACACATGATCATATTACCTTCAATTAATTGTTTATTATTGAAGTTTATCTGATTAATAATGAGAGGATTATCAAAAATAAAATCACTAGATTTAAATAATTCTTTAAGATAGGGGTTCTTAAACAAAATATCAGTTTCCATTGATTGAATGGATCCTGATTGTTTGAGGTTGCTACCTTGTGTCAAGTAACAAATATTATAGAGATCATCTTCAATTTTATTCACACCACAATAACCACCACGAAAATTGTGCAGGGCAACCGTATCTAGGGCAAAATCAGTACGCACATGATATTTAACTGCCAAATAAGATGATTTTTCAGGTTTTATGCTGCGATTTAAGACGCGATCTAAATTGCTTTTTTTTCCGAAGGCACCGACGGCATAATAGGCTAAATGACTGCCCTTTGAAGTGGATATATTGAAATGCGGATCTTCAAAAACACAATCAAGAACTTTGGTATTCGTGAAACAGTCAACACCCAAAGCCTTACATTTTTGATATAAATAGTTATCAAAAGCCAGTCTACTGATACCAAAAGCACCTGTGTCTAGGGGTAAGTCTAAAGATTTACCTGCCTCAGTGGTCAATTGAAATTTATTAATTTGGCTAGGTCTTAAATCTTTGGGGTATAAATCATTTTTTTTTAAAAAGGGAAGTACCTCATTACTGATGTATTCTCCACAAACCTTATGTTGTGGATAACTGCCTTTTTCTAGTAAAATGACTTTATAACCTGATTTAGCCAGGAGATAAGCATTGGTCAATCCTGCCAATCCTCCACCGAGAATTGCTACATCGTACATATAATTAAAATTTAATGATGATTTGCCATCTGAAAGCCCATTTCCAACGGATCTGATAATCCTTTATACCGGCAGCTTCAAATATACGTATCCATTCTTTACGACGAAAACCACGCATCACTGACAAGGGTCCATCGTATTGAACCATAGCTGATTTTGAAAACCATTGGGTCAAGTATTTTATGCTATAATAGGCCAGCCAGTGGCGATGTAAATCACTGATAACCATTCCTCTACCTCTTTGTGTCATAAATTTTTTAAATAACATGACCAACTCATCATGACTAAAATGGTGTAAAAATAGACTGGCGTGCAAAATATCACAGTTAAACTCCTTTTCAGCTGCATCAAGTACATTTACATTAATGAAGGACAATTGTTTAAATGCTGCTTGAGCGTCTCTAGCGTATTTTAGTATATAGGCATTGGCATCAATGCCTACTCCTGAATTCAATTGATCTTGATATTCTTGGGCCATTTGCGATAAAAGAGCACCGCTACCACATCCCAAATCGATAATAGAAAAAGGCTGCTTATTTTTATCGATCAACTTTTTAAGCCCTTTTAAGCTCACCCAATCTCCTCCCAACCAATAATTAATAGCGTCCAACTCTGCTAAACTTTGGTCCACTACAGGTCCATCGCAGTCCAAATCATCCATGAGCTCTTTCAGCTCAGATCGTTGCTTAAAATTCACCTTTCAGTTGTTGATGATTTATTTTCATATGGATATTTGATTTGCTTTAAAGAGTAATTTACACATTGAAAGTTTCAATTGTTCGGGAGGGAATAGGTTTTTCGAATGAAATCTTATTTATCATGGCAATGACCTCGTGAACTTATGATTTAAACCTATACTGCCGGATCAATGGTTTGAAAAAATCAATTTTATAACGATTTATTAAAGGAAAATCAGGGGAGTTCTGGATAGATCTTTCTTAGGAACCCGTGATCATTTCATAGTATAACGCTTGCAGTCTTTGGGTAAGGACAAGATCGAAGTTGCCAATCAATTTCCCATCAACACGACGGACGGGCGTCAGGCCTCCGAACGTACCTGTTACAAAGGCTTCATCTGCGCTGTATACATCATATAAAGAGAAATTTTTCTGACGACATGGGATCTGATTTTTAAGACATACTTGGATTACTTTTGAACGGGTGATGCCATTCATGCAATAGGCATCAGTTGACGTCCAAACTTCTCCATCCGTGACCATAAAAAAATTAGTCGCATTACAAGTACTCACAAAACCATTAATATCTAGCATCAGCGCCTCATCAGCCCCAGCTTCAATGGCTTGAATCAAGGCTTGCACTTCATGTAATTTACTATGACAGTTCAATTTGGGATCCAGATAGTCGGGAGATCCCCGACGAATGGTACTGGTAAATAATTTAATACCTTCTTTGAGCGTAGAGGTTACCGCTTTTTTATGCTCTGCAATGATCACCAAGTTGGGTCCTGATAAAGTATGTCTGGGATCTTGTGAGGGAGTTTTTTTAATACCTCGAGTAATCATAACTCGGATATGAACGTCATCAACCATCTCATTTTTTGCTACGGTGTCAAGGATGTGCTTTATCAATTCTTCTTTGGTAAAAGGGAGCTGAATAGAGGTTGCTCTAGCCGCTTTCCACAATCTGTCTAAATGATCTTCAATAAAGACCAAGCGTCCATGATGTAATCGAACCCCTTCCCAAACACCATCCCCCACGAGATACCCACTGTCAAATACCGAAATTTTAGCTTCAGTTCTTTTCATAAATGCACCATTAATGAAAATGAGTATCTCATTATTGCGTTCATCATGTTCAGCGTTGTGCGTTCCGTGTACCATAAGATTTTATTGAAATTAAAAGTAAATGTAAACCGTAATAATCTTTTAATATAGAAGGGGTTATTCAGCTCTGTTTTTTACGTTCTTATAGCTATTATAAGCGCCTCATTAAAAATGATGTATTTAGAAATAATCCCACGACACCTATTTCCAAATAGTATTGAATATTAAGCAGTCAAAAAAAACAATTCCTCCTGATATGAATTGAAGGAGGGTCACCTTTCGTATGCTCGAGGTATTTATATAGTATCAAGTATCAGAAATACGATAGAAATGTTCTATTTTTGCCAAAAATTATTATTTATTTTATCATAATTATTATCATTCACAACGCTTAGATAATAATGAACCAATTTTATTATTTTTTCTTTTTCGCATTCCTAGTTCCTGTATTAGGATTTTCCCAACAGTATTCAAGCCAATCTAAGCATGATATTGATGCTGGTTTTGATGGGGCTATTTCCGTCTCTCCCATAGATTTAGATGGTGATGGTGATATGGACATTGTAAGTGCAGCATATACAGGTGATGATATCGTGTGGTATGAAAATAACGGTTCACAATCTTTTACTAAGAACACTATTGATGGTAATTTCAATGGTGTTATTGACTCATATCCCATTGATTTGGATGGAGATGGTGATATAGATATTATAAGTGCCTCTCTTGCTGAAAATGATATTGTCTGGTATGAAAATAATGGTTCACAATCTTTTACTAAAAACATTATTGAAGGCAATTTTCTTGGAGTATGGTCTGTTTATCCTATAGATCTAGATGGGGACGGTGATTTAGATATTGTCGGCGCTGCTGGTGGCGATGACGATATTGCTTGGTTTGAGAACAATGGCTCTGAGTCTTTTACTGAACACACCATTGATGGAAACCTAGATCAGGCTCGGGATGCTCATCCTGTGGATATGGATGGAGATGGTGATCTAGACATTGTAGCAGCTGGCTGGAGTGCTAAAGCAATAGTTTGGTATGAGAACAATGGATCAGAATCTTTTACGAAGCAAATCATTCAATCCGATTTTGAAGGTGCTTCTTCAGTCTACCCAGCAGACATGGATGGAGATGGTGACATCGACGTGGTAAGTTCAGCTTGGAACTATACCGATTCTGAGGACATCGTATGGTTTAAAAATAATGGCTCAGAGTCTTTTACAAAGTATACAATTGAAGGGGCTTTTAACGGTTGTGAAGGTAATGATATTAAAGTGCTGGATATGGATCGAGATGGAGATTTAGATGTATTAGCAGCAGCTTTTTTAGATGATGATATTTCATGGTTTGAAAATAATGGTTCCCAAAATTTTACAGAACGTATCGTTGATCTTGATATAGACGGTCCATGGACGGTATCCGCCGCAGATATAGATGATGACGGAGATATGGATGTCATTGGAACAGGCTATTTAGCTGATGATGTAGTCTGGTATGAATTTGCTGATGTTACAGCGCCTACAATGACAATCACTGCCCATAATGGAAGCAGTGCTATTGTAGATGGTTCGAGTACCAATGATGGAACCTTGGCCATCACCTTTACAAGTAGTGAGATTACCAACAACTTTGTCGCTGGCGATATCACCGTAAGTGGTGGGTCAATTAGTGATTTTTCCGCAACGGACAGTTATGTCTATACCGCTACATTTACACCTACCTCTAGTGGAGCTACCACAATTGATGTGACAGCTAATGCTTTTACAGATCAAGCGGGAAATAACAATACCGCAGTAGGTCAATTTAATTGGACTTATGATGGTATCGTTCCAACCATGACGATTACGGCAAGTGACGGAACCAACGTGGTCACTGACGGTGCCACAACAAATAATGGCCTTTTGTATTTGACTTTCACGAGTAGTGAGCCCACCACAGATTTTGTGTCAGGAGACATTTCTACAACAGGGGGTACGATAAGTAATTTTGCTTCCTCCAGTAGCACGGTGTATTTTGCCACATTTACGCCTGCCGCAAAGGGAGCTACTACCATTGATGTGTCCACAAATAAATTTACTGATGCCGTAGAAAATGGAAATACAGCAGCCAACCAGTTCAACTGGACCTATGATGGCGATGGGCCCACCATGATCATCACAGCTGCAAGTGGAAGTGATGCGATTGGTGATGGTTCGACCACCAATGATGCCAGCCTTACCCTTACCTTTACCAGTAGTGAGGCTACCTCTAATTTTAGTGCTGGTGATGTCTCAGTCTCAGGAGGGGCTATAAGTAGTTTTACAGCGACGAGCAGTACGGTTTACACAGCCACCTTTATTCCTTCATCAAGTGGCGCAACGACCCTTGATATTGCCGCTAATACTTTTACAGATGGTGCAGGGAATAACAATAATGCGGCAAGTCAATTTACCTGGACCTATGACGGCGTGAGTCCGACCCTAGTGGTAACGGCTAAAAATGCTAATAATACATATATAAATGATGGTTCTACCTCTAAGGATAGTACACTCACATTGACTTTTACCACCAGTGAGGCTACTGACGATTTTGGGATTAGCGATATTACGGCAGGAGGAGGTATTGTCAGTAATTTTCTGGCTACCAGTAGTATCGTTTATACTGCCCAATTCATTCCCAATGCAGAGGGAGCGACCACGATTGATGTCAATGCAGGTGTTTTTAATGATGCGGTAGGTAATGGGAATACAGCATCTAGTCAGTTCAATTGGACTTACGATGGATTGCCACCATCTATTAGCATTGCGGCAACTAATGATAATAATGAGGCGATTGCTGATGGTGCGACGACCAATCATGCTGCTTTGACGATTATATTTACAACGAGTGATGCTACGGCTAATTTTGTTTTAGGAGATATTTCTGTCTCGGGAGGAATCCTAAGTAATTTTTCAGCTTCTAGTAATTCCGTTTATACGGCTACTTTCACTCCGTCCAGTAGTGGAACCACTACTATTAACGTTGGAGCGGATACCTTTACGGATTATGCAGGGAATAATAACACCGCATCAAATTCATTCAATTGGACGTATGACGGTACAGCCCCAACCATAACTATTAGTGCTGAAGCGGCTGGGGTAGTTATCAATGAGGGCTCTACAAGTAATGACAGCACCTTAACCCTCACCTTCGTCACGAGTGAGGCGACGACTGATTTTGAAGTAGATGACATCTCCGTTACGGGTGGAAATCTGAGTAATTTTGTTAGTTCTAACTTTGCATCAACCAGCGGGACAGTATACAAGGCAACGTTAATACCTTCATCGAGTGGGTCCGTAACCATTGATATAAATACCAATCGCTTTACAGATCCTGTGGGAAATGGAAATATTGCCGCCAACCCATTTAATTGGAACTATGATGGTATCGTTCCAACTGTTTCTTTATTGGTTACGAGCGGTAACGATACGATATCAAGTGGGATGACGACCAATGACATTAATTTATTACTAACCTTCACGAGCAGTGAGGAAATAACGGGCTTTGATGGGGAAGACGTGGTTGTTTCAGGGGGCATTCTAAGTAATTTTAATGTGATAAGTAGTACCCTTTATATTGCCACATTTATACCCTCAGATGCTGGAATTACCACCATTGATCTTTTGTCCAATTCTTTTTTCGATATCGCAGGAAATGGTAATGACAGCATATCAACATTCAATTGGACTTATATCAACCAAGGGCCCTCCATGACGATAACGGCTATAGATGATAACTTTTCTGTCCTGAATGGTGGAACAAATAATTACTCTGAATTCCTAGTCAATTTTACGAGCAGCATGCCTACCGTTAATTTTGCTCTAGAAGATGTGACAGTGACGGGAGGTACCCTGACCAATTTTTCTAGTTCAAGTGCTTCTGTTTATTCAGCGATCTTTACACCGTCGATAGATGGCATGATCACTATTGATGTGGCTGCAAATACTTTTTCGGATGTTAAAGGTATGAATAATAGGGAGGCTAGACCTTTTATTTGGACCTATGACAGTAAAGCACCTACGCTATCTATGACTGCCACTAATGGCCAAAGTGAGCTCTCAAATAATCAAACGACGAATGATAAATATTTAATGTTAACTTTTACTTTCAATGAAATCGTGAGGGATTTCGTTTCAGAAGACCTGGAAGTCGTCGGTGGTGTCATAAGTGAATTTAAATCTACCAGTAGTGAATTGTATTCTGCTAAATTCACTCCATCATCTGATGGGCTGTGCTCCATTAAGATTGATACGTCGTCTTTTTTAGATGCCGGAGGTAATGATAACGTAACCATTAGAAGGTTTGATTGGACTTACGATGGGACACCTCCCACGATAGCCATTACGGCCAAAGATGAAAATAGAATCATATCTGATGGTGACAGTATCCGAGAAGGCTCGTTGACATTTACCTTTACCATTAGCGAGGAAACGGATGATTTTAATCTAGAGGATATTGAGGCTCAGGGGGGAGGATTTAGTGGTTTTTCTAAAATTGATAACCAGGTCTATTCAGCCTTATTCTTGTCAAGCGGATCGAGTGACTCGAAATCTATAGCGGTCGGCTTAAACTCCTTTGAAGACGCTGCCCATAACAGCAATTCCGAGCAAACGGTATTTAATTGGACTTATGATTCTAATCTAGCACCTCAGATTATTCTTAGTAGTGCATTATTGCCAGAAAATACGCCCAATGGAACTTTGGTTACAACGATTGGGGCCACCGATCCAGATGATGATATTTTGTCATATCGTATTATAAGTGGAAACATAAATGATGCTTTCGATCTAGATAGTCTAACAGGTCAATTAACGGTTGCTAACAGCTTGATGATTGACTTTGAAACAATCCCTGTATTTGAGTTGAATACTGAAGTTTCTGACGGCGACTTAACCGATGAGGCTATCATCACAATTAATGTGACAGATTTAGCTGAAGATTTTAATGCTTTACCTGTCATCTTCGACCAAAACTTTTTACTGGTAGAAAACAGTCCAAATGAATTTTTAGTGGCCATGGTAATAGCTGAAGATGTGGATGGAGATGCATTGACTTATGCTATTACGAGTGGTAATAGTAATCAAGCCTTTGCTATCGACAGTAAAAGCGGAGCGCTTACCGTGACCAATATAACTGCGCTTGATTATGAAATCACACCTATCTTTAGCCTTACTGTTTTGGTCCAAGATGGTGAAGGTTATGATGATGCGATAATTAGGATCAGTTTGATTGACCTAGATGATGGACCTATTTTATCCGTTTTGGAGGAGGATGAAATGATATACCCCAATCCATCAAGGAGTATGTTAAATATCAAAATGAATGCATTTAAAGAGGCCATTCTTTATGATCTATCAGGGAAAGAAATACTCAAGTCAACCGAGCGCCACGTCAATATCAGCCAACTGAAAGCAGATGTATATATAGTGTATCTTCAGAATATCAATGGACAAGTATGGGCTGTGAAATTCATTAAAGAATAGTCTTCAATCTAGCTTTCGCCTTAATTTCCTGAGTTTTAAAACATTTTTCATTTCTTCCATCGAATCAATATTATAATTTTATATCTGTCTGGAGAGACATTTATAATAAGTTTATTCTGCTCATTATTTTTCTAATTTATGAGGGGAACTGAGCCCATTGTCTCGTATAAATCATACTATCAATTTAACGGTATTTTTATGCTTTGGTATTTTATTAAATCCAGATCATTTCTAATTCATTCTTTTTTTAAACCGTTAGGGCTATGCCCTAGGCTTTCATAGAAATAAGCGGTAACATTTGTGTAATCGTTTGAAAATCAATAAATTATTATATGAAAATTATTCATAGTTATTCATGTCGCTGAAAATTACTGAGCGACCCTATTTTTAGGCTATTTTGGAAGGCTATATTCTAAAATAGAGCGAATACTTTTTTTTGATTGAATCACAAGAATGCTTATGTCCCTCAAAAGAAGAAACTTTATGAAAATGGTCTCGGCAGGGGCCTTGATTACTACACCTCTTCTACATGCAGCATCCTATCCATTTGCGATAGGAAAAGAGACGGTAGACGCTTCTCCAAAAGGGCGGTCTAATATGAATAACTTCAATTATGCAGATCAAATAGTGATCGATGGGTTGATTATTTCACGTGGTTGGAATGATGATTCCTTTGAGGCACTGGCCAAATCTGGCTATACCGGTTTCAATACATCACTAGATTCCAAAGACTTAACCTCGGCCTTAGAATCATTGGCAGAATGGAAATCGCGGATTGGAGACCATCCCAATAGACTCATGAGTGCTCGTTCAGCAGAAGATTTTATTACAGCAAAACAAGAAAATAAAGTGGCGGTCATGTTCGGGTTTCAAAATGCAACGATGATAGAAAAATCCATCGATAATTTAAATACACTTTACGCTGAAGGTACCCGTTGGATACAGTTGACTTACAATGAGCGAAATCTCTTGGGAGATGGATGTACAGAGAGAACTAATGCCGGATTGTCAGATTTCGGTATTGAAGCCGTACAGCGGATGAATGAACTGGGCATCATCGTAGACCTAAGTCATTGCGGAAGGCAAACGACACTTGATGGTATCCAATTCAGTAAAGCAGGCGTTTCTATGAACCATACCATGTGTGAAGCTTTGTACAAAGAACATCCTCGGGCCAAGACCGATCAGCAAATTCGTGCCATGGCCGAAAAGGGGGGTGTTATGGGTATTATTTGTTTAGGCTATATGATTGGGCCTGACCCCGGGGGACAAACGACCTTAGAGACCTACATTGATCATATTGACCATGCCGTCAATATTGCTGGGATCGATCATGTCGGGCTTGCTGCAGATTTTGCTATCGAAGGACTCGAAGCCAATGGCGCAACACGAGAAAATTGGTTTGTACCTCGATTATCTAGGTTTAAGCCTTCCTATCAGGTGCGTTGGCCGCCATGGATTCCCGAACTGGATCGTGCGGAAAGATACCAATATGTAGCTAAGGCTATGGAAAAGCGGGGTTATAAAGATGAAGAAATAGCAAAAATTTTAGGTAAAAATTGGTTGAGATACTTCAATGAAAACTTAAAAAGTAATTTATAAATTATTATAAATCAATTGATTATAGTCAAAATGGCGAAACAAATATTTCAAATAATATATTTATCATCGGCTCTATTTGTGTTGCTTATGACCGTCACCCATTGTGAGCAGGCGGTAGACCTCAAATCTAATGGAGCAGACACGACCTACTATGATGTGGTATTTAGGGAAAGTAAGGCGGGAGTTTACAAAAAATGGCAGCAAGGAGTGGGGAGCTATGGCTATTATTACACCTATACTGATCGGGGTCGAGGACCTGTTTTATCAGAACAAATTACCCTTGATAACAATCACTTCATTAAATCACAATCTATTAGTGGGCTTAATTACTTAAAAGATTCTGTCTATGAATATTTTGAGGTAAATGGCAACCGGGCACAATGGATTAATTCGGCGGGTAAAGATCAGGGTGAATTCTTAAGTGAAGCACTCTATTTTCGTTATGATGGCACTCCAGCTAGCTATGAAATTCTCGCGCAAGTGCTCATGAAGGCTGAAAAAAAATCTGTAAAACTGTATCCCAAAGGGTTAGTCACACTCATGCAAAAATACCCAATAACTCTTGGTGATTCCATCTCAACTCAATTACTTATGATCAAAGGTCTCGATATGAATCCCGTCTACCTTTGGTTAACCAACCATGCCTTGATTGGTAAGATAGCTGGGAATCTGCATATCATCCGGACTGATTTTCAAGGATATCGAAAGGAGATGAAGGTCATACAAGATAGCTTGGAGAATCAATATCTTTTTCAGTTGGCAACAGATTTGAGTCAAGAAATTGATGATTTAATTATTAAAAATGTCAATATTTTTACGGCCGAGGCCACACTCAAAAGAAATCAGGATGTCTGGGTGCGTAAGGATAAAATCAAGGCAATTGCGCCGAGTATTCAAAGTTCGGTGTACGGTAAGGATGCCCGTATCATAGATGGCACAGGTAAAACCCTGATGCCTGGCATGTTCGACATGCATACGCACAATACTAAATTTAGGGGAGCCTTACACCTTGCTGGAGGTGTTACATCGGTAAGAGATTTGGCCAATAATAAACAGGTGAAGGCCTTGAGTCATCAATTCAATAGTAATCAGATCATTGGACCACGTATTGTTACTTTTTGCGGTATCATTGATGGGCCTGGACCCTTTGCCAATCAGCGCAATGTCGTTGAGAACCTTGATGAAGGATTGGCTGAAATTCAAGTCTACAAAGACTTAGGCTATCAGCAGATTAAATTGTACAGCTCTATCAAGCCAGCATGGGTCAAACCTATGGCTGACAAAGCCCACCAATTGGGTATGCGCGTCAGTGGCCATATTCCGGCTTATATGACGGCTTCTCAGGCGATCGATGCAGGATATAATGAAATTCAGCATATGAATATGCTTTTTCTAAACTTCATGTCTGATACTATCGATACCCGCACACCTTTACGATTTACCATGGTCGCCAACCATGGGGCCAAACTCGATTTGTCCTCGCCGGAATATTTAACCTTTGTGAAACAATTAAAGGCCCATCAAATCCTGATTGATCCCACCCTTTCAATCTTTGAAAACATGTTCGTCGCGACTAAAGGTATGCCAAGTCCTACTTATGAAATGATCGTTGATAGATTACCCCTAATCAACCAGAGGAGCTATTACAAAGGAGGGTTACCTAAACCCTTAGACGGGAGTAATCGCTATATGGTAGCCCACGAGCGTATGTTAGATGTGGTATATGATTTATACCAAAAAGGGGTAGATATAGTCCCAGGTACCGATGGATTACCTGGTTTTTTGTATCATAGAGAGCTGGAGTTGTTTGTTAAGTCAGGTATTCCTATTAAAGAAGTGCTGAAAATGGCCACCATTAAGTCTGCTGTAATTACTGGAGTCGCGGACGCTTATGGTTCCATTGAGGTGGGTAAACAAGCTGATCTAATTCTGATTTCAGGAAACCCCTTAGAACGTATCAGTGACATCCGGAAGGTACTATGGACTACCCAAGGTGGATATTTGTATGAGGCCGAGGCCTTATATGCTTCAATGGGGATTGATAAATTTAATTAAATACTTCACATTAAAATTAATAAAGTATTTATATTCAATAGCTTATAACTTTAAATTATGCAATAATTATCTTATGACTGGATCATCCAATTGTTGGCGTTTATGTCCCTATAAATCAATAAAATATGGGTTAGGATTACTACTTGGGATCAGTATTCATGCGGCCCAGTGTCAATCTGTGAACTTTACAGGAAGTCCCCGATGGGTACTAGGAACTGAAAAGCAGAAAAGCGCCTCTATAGGGTATGGGGATATTGATCAAGATGGAGATATCGACATTTTAGTTGCGAATGGAAGGCACTGGCCAGGACGGAATAAGGTTTATTTTAATAATGGGCTTGGAATTTTCACGGTTTCAAAATCATTAGGGTATGAAAGTACTACAAGCTATGCTACAGTGCTTGGAGATATTGATGGCGATGGGGACCTAGATGTGGTAGTGGGCAATGATATGGCACCTAATCATATCTTCAAAAATGACGGGAAAGGCCATTTCATCAAAGGAAATGATTTTGGTGAGACCTACGCACCTACAAGGAATCTTGTCCTTTCGGATATCGATAAAGATGGGGATTTAGACATCCTCATCACCAATAGGGGAAGTCAAAATGAAATATGCCTCAATAACGGTCAAGGCCAATTTAATGAAAGCTTAAGTTTCGGAACGGCAGACGACTCAACCATTGATATAAAAGTAGCAGACATGGATGGAGATGGAGATCGAGATTTGATATTGGCCAATCGGGATGCACAACAAAATTATATTTACTTGAATGATGGAAATCTAAATTTTGATCAAAAAGTTGCTTTTGGAAGTGGGGAGGATCACACCCGATCCATTGCTATTATAGATATAAATGGGGATGAATATCTCGATATAGTGACCGCCAATATCAAAGGCCCTAATGTCATTTACTTTGGAAATTCGACATTAAATTATGAACAGACATCAGTATTTGATTCCCAATTGGACAAATCCTATGCCATTGCATTGGGTGATCTTGACGGAGATAAAGACGTAGATATTGTTATTGCCAACCATGGGGTACCGAACACTTACTTCATTAACCAAAAGCAGGGAACCTTATGGAAGAAGTATGCGCTCAGTGCCGAAGCCTACCACACCTATGATATTGTCCTGTCAGACTTGAATGGAGATGGGAGGCTTGATATCATTGAAAGTAATTCTGATGAGCAAAATCTATATTATTTTAATCAATAAAATGCCAAAAAGAAATCCATCGATAAGCGTGTGGATATATGTATTAAATAAATAACTTGAAAATATGAAAAAAAGCTACTATTTACTGAGCCTGTTGCTATTGATTGCTGTTACGACGATGAGTTGTAAAGAACAAAAGACAACCGAGGCAGTTGACCTAAGTTATGACCCTGAATTGCGATTGCAAGAGCTTAATATCATCTTGCCAAGCCCACCTAAACCGGTAGCCAATTATGTCAATGGCGTCCGTGCAGGGAATTTGATATTTTTAGCGGGCAAAGGTCCCAAAAGTGCTGACGGAACTGAATTGATAGGTAAACTTGGGATCGACGTAACGATTGAAGAAGGTTATGCAGGAGCACGATTGACCGCTATTAATCAGTTAGCCGTTTTGAAAACCATGTTAGGGGATTTGAAAAGAGTAAAACGTATTGTGAAAGTGCTTGGCATGGTAAACTCCGCACCCAACTTCGTGGAACAACCAAAGGTGATCAATGGATTTTCTGATTTGATGGTAGAAGTATTTGGAGACCGAGGAAGACATGCACGGGCTGCAGTAGGCATGGCCTCACTACCTAGAGGTCAAGCCGTAGAGATCGAATTGGTCGTAGAGGTTTATGAGGATTAGTGACTGATAGATATGAGTCATGATTATACTGTTTGATTTATGAGATGATTTATCGTTAGAATTAGGCTTG
>CAJJCN010000017.1 GCA_905182655.1 Flammeovirgaceae bacterium UBA4465 | reverse complement strand
AGCGCCTGATGATGAACCACTCTATTTTTTATATAAAAACGATAAAAAACATTTGATAAAGATCCTTTCAAACCTATTTCATTGGAGAGGGTTCGAAAAGTGGACTTCTGATAAGTACTGTCTTCATCAATCAAAAACTGATCATAATAGTCCTTATAATCACCTCCACGGCTATTGTTCTCATTAAAGTCGCTGAATAAATTCAATTGTCTTCCTTGATCAAATTGATGATATAATTGAAAGTTTTTGAATAAATCGTATTGCTGATACAAATGAAAAGTCAATCTTGAATCCTTTACTTTGGCATTTTCTAAAAAAATAGAATTATTTTCATATTGAAATTTATCTTCTTTATCCACTAAAGAATCTACCTCATCAAAATATAAACCTCCCGTTTCATCTACTTCATTATTAAAGGATATCAAATTAAATAAAACTTGATAGGGCCTAGTAGGATGTCTATAGTTAGAATGCACATTCAAAACCGTATTGATCACATTTCTATCATTTACCGTTGATGATCCGATTTGTTTATCTGCTGTACTTCGGTAATAGTCAAAACCAAAATTCAAATCAGGATTAATGTTTTGCGTAAAACTAAAGTTGGCCAAAGACCTGTTTTTTCCACCAAATACCACGTTAAGCTTCATGAAGGGCGACTTGGTATCATAATATTGAATATCTGAAGGACGGGTGGTCAAAGGATCAAAAGCATGATAACCCGCATGTGCACCAATGGCCTCTGGCATGTCATAAAAGACGGGAAATAACGCGGTCCCTATATTTCCTAGATTTTGTAGTTTATAATCTGACCTACCATAAGCTGTAAATCGGTCTAAATTCTCAATAAGGGTATCAATAAAAATCAATGTTTTATGATTGGATTTTAAGTTTTTCTCAAGAATTACGTTCAAGGTTGTGGGACCATAAACCAAAACGGTTGAATCATCTAAGATTTGTGAAAAAATCGATGAAGGAAACCATATGAGGAAGGCAACCACTAAATTCCACTTTAAAAATACAATTCTCGACATCAATATTTTGGATATTTTTTCAGGGTATCGTCGACTAATTTCAGAAAGGTCGACTGACCTTTGATGAATCTAATTTCAATTGGCAAATAAAAACAACTTTTAGCTATTAGAATTTTAAAATGACCCAGTTTGATAAAATCTTTTTCAGTGGTTACCAGCATGGCCGAATGATGCGCCATAGCCTTGACTATTTTATCTATTTCATCTGCCTTATAATCATGATGATCTGCAAATTCATAAAACTCAATTACGTCAAATTTTGATTTTAAGTATGATTTAAATACCTCGTTATCCGCAATTCCCCCCAAACCGATCACTTTTTGTTTGATCTGTTCTGTTCCAAAAGAAATGAGTGGCGCATAGGCTATATAGGTGAAAAAAATGGGTGCATCCGGATGATACAATCGTGTCCTAGCAATCATCTGCAGCTGTTCTTGATTGCTTATATCAATAGGAGCTTTGGTAAAACAGATGATATCTGCACGGCGTGCACCCCTACGCGCTTCTCTCAACCTACCAGTTGGTAGTAAATAATCATCATAAAAAGGACGTTTACAGGTTGACAGTAATATCGATAAGCTGGGCTCAACAGATCGGTGCTGATAAGCATCATCAAGCAAAATCACATCTATATCATTATTATGTGCCAAAAGATAGGGTATCCCTATCGCTCGAGCTTCCGCTACAGCTACTGAAATTTTATTCCCATATTTTTTCTGAAAGATCATCGGCTCGTCACCCAGGGTTGCCGCTGAATCTGTAAGGTTACCCAACCTAAATCCATGAGTTTTTCTTCCATAACCCCTACTCAATGTGGCAATTTCCTTATTTTCACTCAAAAAATGGTGAATCAAAAAATCGATCATAGGTGATTTCCCTGTTCCCCCCACTTCAAGATTTCCGACGCCGATGACGTTTGCTTCAAATTTTATTGAGGTCCTCTGTTTAATGTTGTATAAATGATTGCGAAATCTTGTGATAAGATCGTATATTAACGCAAAAGGAAATAAAATAAATTGCCACCAACTCATACCTATATCAAATGAAGGTCAAAGATATTACGAAAAGCTTACAAGAATGGACTCCACTATCTTTTCAGGAATCCTATGACAACTCTGGTCTCATCGTTGGTGATGAAGAAATGCCGGTGAAGGGCTGTCTTATATCACTTGATCTCACTGAAGCGGTCATAGATGAAGCATTACAAAACCAATGCAACCTGATCATCTCACACCATCCCATCCTATTTAAAGGAATAAAAAAACTATCTGGAAATCATTGGGTAAATAGATGTTTGATTAAAGCCATAAAAAATGATTTGGCCATATATGCCATTCATACGAATTTAGATAATGTAATGTTTGGCGTTAATGGAATGATTGCCAATCGCCTCGAATTAACCCATAGACAAGTCCTTCGCCCCATGGAGCATTCCCTACACAAACTGGTAACTTTTGTCCCCGTTGCACACAAATCGAAAATACTCAGTGCTTTACACCAGGCAGGCGCTGGTCATGTCGGTAATTACAAAGAATGTAGTTTTAATGTCACGGGAGAAGGCGTTTTTAAGCCTACCGAAGAGTCAAACCCTACCTTAGGTAGCATAAATAAGATTGAATCCGTACAAGAAAGTAGAATTGAGGTGATTTTACCCAGTCATAAAAAAAACGCTGTACTATCTGCCCTTAAATCAACGCATCCTTATGAAGAAGTCGCCTACTATTTATCTTCATTAGAAAATAACCAAGAAAATTTAGGCGCTGGTTTAATAGGTAGGTTATCAAATCCTATGCCCATCATAGATTTTCTTGATCATCTTAAATCCTCAATGGACCTAAAACATTTTAGACATACACCCTTAATAGGCAAAACCATAGAGAAAATTGCCGTTTGTGGTGGTTCTGGGAGTTTTCTGCTCAATGATGCCTGTACATTAGGTGCCCATATTTTCATCAGTGCAGACTTTAAATATCATGACTTTTTTGAAGCTGATGGGCGTATAACCGTTGCTGATATTGGACATTATGAAAGCGAAGTATTCACAAAGCAATTGGTATGTGATTTTTTAAATGAAAAATTCATTAATATTGCAGTTCGTTTATCTGAGGTAAATACAAATCCAATAAATTATTTTTAATTCTGCATGGAAAATTCGGTAGCAAAAAAATTAGAGGCATTATCTAAATTACAAAAAATTGACATCGATCTAGATGAATTAATCAAGATCAGAGGTGCACTTCCTGAAGAAGTAATGGATCTTGAAGATGAGATAACAGGTTATCAAACAAGAGTTGAAAAACAAAATCAAGACTTGAATGATATTGAAAGCCTGATTGAAAATAACAAAACGGCCATCAAAGATGCTGAGAGATTCATAAAGAAATATGAAGAACAGCAGATGAATGTTCGAAACAATCGAGAATATGACGCCATCACCAAGGAGATGGAGTTACAGCATCTTGAAATTCAGATCCTAGAAAAAAAGATCAAGGAAGCTTATACCAAAATTGAGTCAAAGAATACGGAGATAGAAGAGACCAAGCACCGACTTGATGAAAGAGAAAAAGATCTTGTGGTCAAGAAAAAAGAACTTTCAACCATCACCGCTGAATCAGACGAAGATGAAAAGAAATATCTAAAATCAAGAGAATCTTTATCGAAAAAAGCAGATCCAAGGCTATTGGTATCTTACGAGCGGACAAGGAAAAACATGCGAAATGGACTCGCTGTAGTACCGGTCAATCGCAATGCCTGTGGAGGATGTTTTAATATCGTCCCTGCTCAAAAACAAGCTGAAGTACGAGAAAAGAAGAAAATTATCATTTGTGAGCATTGCGGTAGGATTTTAGCAGATGTCATAGAAGTCGTTGAGCCAGAAGTAGTGCCTAAAAGAAGAACAAAACGGGCAACGACGAAGAAGAAGGCTGTCGCTAAGAAATAAGCAGTTATTTGACCCATAAGAAGGGGGTAGTTCCTAATCAATGAACCCCCAATTCTGGATACTTCCCAGTTATTGTTTTATAGTATCCCTTCATCATTTCGATGTCTTTTACCACATCCCCAGTGGGCATGAATGGCTCTTTGAGCTCAACGAGCTTTCGTTTAAAATCAAAACCAGCCATGACAATGGGAACCTTTGCTTTCAACGCAATAAAATAGAATCCTGTCTTCCACTCTTTTTGATAAGCTCGGGTTCCTTCCGGAGCAATTACCATCACAAATTTCTCGTTTTTCTGAAACAATTCAGCCACATTATCAACTACATTTGACTTAGTTGAACGATTCACTGGATGCCCCCCGCAATAATGCATTATTTGTCCAAGCACAGGTATATCAAATAGAGACTTTTTGCCCAAAAACTGGCCTTCTAACCTGACGATGTTTTTTGCTGCAATGCCCACTAAAAAATCCCAACCACTGGTATGGGGTGCCACAGTGATCATATACTTCTTGATTTTGGGAGGCTTCCCCACTATTTTCCATCCTAAAATCCAAAAGCAAAATTTAAAAAAATTCCGTTTAATCTCGAACATAACTATTTATTAAAAATTTGGATTGACCCTTGCTTAACTGGTGCATGGCGTAGGCATAACCGATATCAAATATTTTATCTAACCTATTGAAATCAAAAACATGATAGCTAGATAATCCAGGGGGCTCCCAAAATAAATCCATTTTTTTGATTTTAAGTTTATCTCTAGAAGAAATAGTCAAGAGCAAAGAACGCTCAAGTTGCTTTTTCCAATTTCCACTTACCCGTATTTTACCTATTGGGTTACAATGCAGACCGATCACATAGTTACATTTCTTTTTCAAAGGCTCTATAGGTAGGTTGTTTAATATACCTCCATCAACATAAGCGGTACCATTAATTTTTACAGGACTAAAAACCACAGGAATACTGCAAGAGGCTATCAATGGTCTCCATAACTGCCCTTTTTTAAAATATTTAATTTTCCCTTTGTTCAAATCAG
Organism: Flammeovirgaceae bacterium UBA4465; assembly: GCA_905182655.1. GTDB lineage: Bacteria > Bacteroidota > Bacteroidia > Cytophagales > Cyclobacteriaceae > UBA4465. The sequence goes on along the minus strand of CAJJCN010000017.1, from coordinate 31,167 downwards.
TAGCAACTACGACCAATGGAATATTAAGAGAGGAAAAATCATCTTCAGGGAGGTGAATAGTTAGAAAGTCAATGACTTTCTCTAAATTTAAAAGGGCCTGCCAATTCAAAGCTGGTCTAAAAATACTCAAATAATTGAGCGCACTAAGAATTTTTAAAATTTCTTTGGGCGAAATACCTCTGCAATATAAGGCTCCAATGATGGCCCCCGCACTACTTCCCGCAACCTGACTAAAAGAAACACCTTGTTCAATAAGTGCCTGCATCATACCCAAATGGGCAACACTGCGACACCCCCCTCCAGACAGGGCCAGACCGATGCCTTTTTCTTCACGAGATCTGACCATTGTTCGAGGCATTAGCTATAAACGCCCATGGATCCAAACTTATCCATTCTATCGGCAATACGCTCTTCCGCAGATTTCTTTTTTAATATTTCAAGGTTACTCATTAGAGCTTTCTTCAAAAAAACAGCACTCTCCTGCAGGTTGGTATGCGCACCTCCTAATGGCTCTTTGATGATGCCATCGATGAGCTTAAGTTTTAACATGTCTTTTGCCGTAGGTTTCAATACATCTGCCGCTTGTTCCTTATAATCCCAACTTCTCCACAATATAGTTGAACAGTTTTCGGGAGAAATTACAGAATACCAAGCATTTTCCATCATGAGTACTTTGTCTCCAATAGCTATCCCCAAGGCACCCCCAGATGCCCCCTCTCCAATAACTACACAAATTACAGGGACTTTGAGGGTAAACATTTCTTTCAAGTTTTTGGCTATGGCTTCACCCTGACCTCTTTCTTCAGCTTCTATACCAGGAAAGGCTCCCGGTGTATCGATTAGCGTTACGATTGGTTTGTTAAACTTTTCAGCCAGCTTCATAAGGCGAAGGGCCTTTCTATAACCCTCAGGGTTTGCCATCCCAAAGTTTCTTTCTTGTCGCTGCTTGGTATTTCTACCTTTTTGCTGGCCAATGACCATGATGGTTTCACCGTCAATCTCCGCAAAGCCCCCCACAACCGCCCTATCATCTCCCACATTACGATCACCATGCAACTCAATGAACTCAGAAGTGATTTCATAAATATAATCCAGTGTGTAGGGTCTATCCGGATGTCTTGAAAGTTGTATCCGCTGCCATCTGGTCAAATTTTTAAAAGTATCATTCTTCAACGAAATAATATTTTCCTCAAGTTTCTTAATCGCCAGAGAAACATCGACATCACTTTCAATAGCAAGCTGTTTCATGTCATTGAGTTTCGATTCTAATTCTGAAATGGGTTTTTCAAAGTCAAGCAACATATAATTTTATTATTTTAAGCCTTAAATTTAGTTCAAACTATGGGATTTTATCACTTCGATACAAAGATCGCAAAATTTCAAAATAATATGGCTTTGCTTATTGTAAAAGATGTGATAAGAGTATAAGTTTGCAACTCAAATGGTTTGGTAGTTCAGTTGGTTAGAATGCCTGCCTGTCACGCAGGAGGTCGCCGGTTCGAGCCCGGTCCAGACCGCATTGATTTAAAAAGTCTTCAACTTTGTTGAGGACTTTTTTTATGCTCAATTATTAAGATCGCCTAGCCTGTTATGCTCATAAATAAAAAGGCTAGTCGGGGACTGAAATCAAACACTTTATTTACCTGTAATTTTATTAATTTTAATATATTTTGATATAATAAGTTATTATTTTGTAAATTTGTCATTAATTCATTAAAATATTTAAAATATTGCATATAACGTCAGTATTGATTTCCCTCTAAAGGTAATCTTTATAAAAAAGAGTAACCAATAAAAGCGAATATTAAAACCTAAAAAGATATGATGAAAATTAAAATGTTAACACTACTCAAGTATCTCACCATGATGGTGATGGCTTTGAGTTTAACCTTTTTTACTAATTGTAGTGATGAAGATGATGTCGATGACCCAAATCAAATAGTTGATGGTACTGGTGATGGTACTGGTGATGGTGATGGTACTGGTGATGGTACTGGTGATGAACTACAGAATATCTTGCTTACTTTAGAAGGTCTGGGGGGTTATGATACGCTGATCATGCTATTAAATACATATCCATACGATGCAAATGGGTCTCTCTTATCGACAGCGCTCGGGAATGACGGAAGTTATACCTTATTCGCGCCAAACAATGATGCTTTTGCTGCTTTGTATCTTACTGTAGGCGTAACTGCAGCCACGGAGGTAAGTCCTGCCGTTCTGGCATCATTACTGACCTACCATGGGCACGCAGGTTTGGTCCAAGAAATTATACCAGGTGACAGTATATTGACGTTAAATGGCGAATATATCTATGTTAACGCAGATGGTACGCTATTAACCGGATCAAATACGCCTGATATTGTGGTAGCAGATACTGCCATAACCGCCACGAACGGGCTAATCTATGGTGTAGAAACTGTTTTAATCACGCCATCCATTGGGCAGCTTCTTGCAAGCATCATAGGATCCAATGCCTTCGCTATATTAGTTAGTGAAACTTTTTCCGCCATGGGAGCAGCCCTAATGGTATCGGAAGTATTTGCCACAGAGGCAGGAGCTCCAAGTCTTGTGACATACCTAGCCAATCCAGACGTTATGTCTACTGTTTTTGCTGTCCCTAATCTAGTATTTGACATGGCTGACATCTCGGTTGAAGATTTCAGTCCACAGGAATGGTATGGTATACTTTCGCATCATATCGTATCAGCAGAAGCCGCATTGAAAGCGACTGGTGATGCATCCGAACTTCTTGATGCGGCTACTTTAACCGGTGGTTTGTTTGCTGAAGGGAAAATGGTTGATGGAATGATCCCCTTTATTACTGGAGGTTTTCTCCCCCTTTATATCAAACATGATGCAAGCAAAATTAATGCAGCTGGAGGTGCCACAGGAGTACTCATAGATAGTGACTTAGATAAATTTTTCGGTGTTAGTGATACTACTGCCGGTTTTTGGAATGCTGAAGTTTTGTACCCAGATGCTGTCATTAACGGTAATGGTGTAATACATGTGATTGTTGGTTTCTTAGCCCCTACAAAACCAGAGCCAGAAGGAAGTCCAATGGAAGGAACATGGCAGTTGGCCCCTATCCCAGGAGCACTAGCGGTAGGTGAATCTGCAGATAACTTAGGTTGGTGGTCAAATAGTGTAGGAGATGTTACCACAAGAGATTGCCTATTTGATGATCAATATATATTCGACGCTGGTACAATGAGTACTAATGACGATGGAGATGAGATTTGGACTGGAGTATATGAAATCTTACAAGATGGATCAACGTGGTTAGAGGCGTGGCAAGGTGTAGATGCGGAGCAATGTGGAGCTCCTGTTGCCCCTCACGATGCATCTAATGCGCCTTTCTCTTATGAGGTAAATGAAACTAAAGGTACAGTAACATTGAATGGAGCAGGTGCATACTTTGGATTGGCTAAAGTAACCAATGAGGGGGAGCTAAGTGCTGATTCACCTCCTGCTGTTCCAACATCTATAACCTACACCTACATAGGAGATGATGAAGGAGTAGAAGAACAAGATAATCATGCTACGTTCCAAGTTGATTATGGTAGTGGTGTATGGCAATTCATCCTTGAAAATCAAGAATATGATGGACCAGGTGATGGAAATGGTGGCGGTGAACAGATGGAAGACACACAAGTTACTTTTCATTTAGATTTCTCTACCTATTTAGCGGATACAGCCAAAACAGAAACACAGCCGTATCTAAATGGAACATTCAATAGTTGGTGTGGTGATTGTAATCCTATGACTGATGAAGATGGTGACGGAGTATATGACATAACCATTCCTCTTGCTGCAGGAGATCACGAATATAAATTCACCGCTGGTGGATGGAATGATCAGGAAATGTTTACTGCAGGAACAGTAGGAACTGTTGATCAAAATGGTGATAACGTAAACAGACTACTAAGTGTAGTACCCTCTATGATGGAAATGATCATTGGCCCTGTTTGCTGGGAAGCCTTTGTACCTTGTGGTGACGATGACGGTCAAGGTTCTTCGGTTTATGCAGATTTCTCAGGTCTATTCGGTGGCATAACCTTTGATGCTGCAACACATGTATATAATTATCCAACAGGCTCTGAAGTCTGGGCTGGTGTTGCAAATAACAATATTGACCTCTATCCCTTTGGTTTTCCTAATGGAGGAACTATTACATTTTTAGCGGCAGTACAAACGGCTGATGATAGTGTCAATGTCAATTTCCGGTTTGAAAGACTACCTAGTCCAGACGTTGATCCTGCATTTAATACGGCAAATGTATTAGTGACTGGGACACCAGGAAGCGATGGTTATGAGGGTGTACTATACACTGTGGAAATTCCAGCGCAAGATGCGGCAAACACTTACAGTTCATTTATAATGTATCTCGTAGAAAATGATGTTTCAGTTGAAATACATGATGTATTAGTGTCTGTTAATCCATAATAATATCTAGTATGAGAAAAAAAAGGCCAGCGATATTCGTTGGCCTTTTTTTATTAAAAGAAAAGAAAGGAAGGATTGATCCCAATAAGATATATCCTAATAGAATAAAAAAAACCAGCGATGCCTAAGATTTTTATAATTATTCCCTGTCAAAAGGATAAATTTTAAAATATTTATACCTTTTTAAAAAAAAAATAATGGCATTTATTAAATGCTTAATTTATGTTAACCTATATTCTTTCAGGTTTAACCGTATTTATGAACCATATAAACTTTATTTGCATCATAGAATCATTGAGCAATAAAAGTCTTCATGGTTAAAAAAACATAATGACTAAAAAGAAAATGATCAACTCCATTGATCAAATAATCCGGCGTTTTTGGATCCCACTTACGATACTCTTACTATTAATTATTTTGTTTTTAAGTTTGTATCCCCTGCCTCAACTGCCTATGATGAGTTCAGGTGTTGATAAAATTTATCATTTTATTGCTTACCTCTTTTTAGCACTACCCGTTGCCTATGCTCAACCTAAGCTTACCGTCTGGTACTTGCTCGGTATGGTATTGCTCAGTGGTTCCATCGAACTGATTCAGCCTTATGCCAATAGATATGGAGAATGGTTGGATTTCCTCGCCAATACGCTGGGTATCTTTATGGGATTTGTGATGGGAAGGCTCAGTAGCCTATTCATTAAAAATAGAACTAGGGTATCTTGAGGTTGGACGAAGTCTTTAGCCGTAATGATATTAGCTCGCTGAAAACTTAAGGATTTTTGCGATCACCTCTTCATCCTGTAATATCTTAAAATGTCCCGTCCCTCGCACTACTTCCAGATCTGAATTTGGCCAGTTTTCATGTACTTGAACGGACTGGCTCAACGGCAGTTGTCGGTCATCTTGGTCATGCAGGATATATGCTTTTCTTACTTTTATTTTTTTGACAAACTCACTGACATTTAATCTCCCAACATCCAAATTAAAATCCCGCTCAATTTTTATAATCAGGCGGTCGACAACGCCTTTAGCTAAGCCAAAATCATTAGCCACGGCATCGATCCGCTCACGAAACTTATCGGGGCAGGTAATCAGTACATATTTGTCAAGTTTCAATTCACTATTCTTAGCTAAGGAATAAGTGGTGGCTACCGCACCAAATGAATGACTTATAGCAATTTTTGGCTGGACGACCTCAATCATTTCACCTACCAAATCGATGAAATCAAATAGACTTGTTTCTACTTTATCGCTCAATCCATGACTGGGTGCATCAAAACCATAAACGGTATAACCCGCTTTTATTAAATGTTGAATCAACACGGAGAAATGGGTGACTCGCCCCTCCCAGCCATGAATTAAAAGAATCTTTTGTGGACCTCCCAACCATTTATAGGTTTTTATATTGCCCTTTTTAAAGGCCAAATCAGCAATGATGGCATCCTCTAAAATGTCCTTCTCATGTGCTCGATAGGGATAAAATTTGGGACGGGTCAATTGCTGATATGCTTTTTTTACAAAAAAATCAGGGAAGATAAAGGAAAGCAGGGTAATCACACTTTTCATCATAAGCGGCAATGCTATGTAAATTTTTAAAATATAACCGCATTCCTTCTTGTTTTTTGTTTAATTTAAAGATTGAGAGGGTTTATTGTCTTGATTCATCCTCCCTAAAAATAACTGCAATGAAAATTACTAGAAAACGAGCACTTAAAAACTTATCAGGTTTGGCTACATTAGGTTTCATGGGTTTACCTACTGCTTCTTCGGGCAGTAACCCAATCGCACCCCTTTCTCAAAGAATCAATCACTCGGTATGTGAATGGTGCTTTAATCAATTTGAATTAGAAGAGCTTTGTGAATTTGCCAAAAGTATTGGTATCAGTTCAATTGATTTACTGACCTCTGAGCAGTGGGCAACGGCACAAAAATATGACCTGACCTGCGCCATGGCTTATGGCAGTCAAATGGGTATTGTCAATGGATTCAGTGATCCTCAAAATCATAAAAACCTCTTAAAAGAGTATAAAGACTCCTTCCCAAAAGCTGCTGATGCTGGTTTAGTAAATGTCATTTGCTTTTCAGGTAATCGTAATGGCCTTTCGGATGCAGCAGGTTTAGAGATCTGTGCAAAAGGATTAGAACCTGTGGTGAAATTGGCAGAAAAACATAATATTGTTTTAACTATGGAATTGCTCAATTCAAAGGTAGATCACCAAGATTACCTCTGTGACCATACCGAATGGGGTGTCGCTTTGACTGATAAATTAGGTAGTTCAAACTTCAAACTCCTGTATGATATTTATCATATGCAGATTATGGAAGGCGATGTCATCGCCACAATCCAAAAGCGTAAGGACTACATCAGTCATTATCACACTGCAGGCGTACCCGGACGAAACGAAATCGATGAAACGCAAGAACTGTATTATCCAGCCATTATGAAAGCCATTGCAGATACTGGATTTACTGGTCATGTGGCACAAGAATTTATTCCCAAACAACAAGATGCCTTGGCCTCACTTAAAAAAGGTATTGAAATCTGTGATATTTGATTTCATGGCACAGGTATTACAAACAACTAGTACATTGTGTAGGGCTTGCTTTTTTTTATTATTCGTTGGGCTACTTGCCAGTTGTGATCCATCCTCGTCAAAATATTATGAAGTAGGGAAAATCAAAACACCCTACGGTGAGATGTTATTTTGGCTTTATGAAGAAACCCCCAAGCATAAAAAAAGTTTCCTCTCTCTAGCTAATCAACATTATTGGGATACCCTTACCTTTAATCGGGTAATAAAAGACTTTGTCATCCAAGGAGGATGTCCAGATACACCAGATGGATTTAAAGATTCACCCTATTTAATAGATCCCGAATTTCGATCAAACATTCGACACATTTACGGGGCAGTGGGTGCAGGAAGAGATGTTAATCCACTAAAACAATCTGCCGGTTGTCAGTTGTATATCGTTCATGATCGAGACGGAATCCCACGCTTGGATGATAACTATATGATTTTTGGTCAACTGTTCAAAGGTTTTGAGGTGCTCGATCAGATCGCTGAAATGCCAACGGATTCTCTAGACCAACCACTAACTCCCGTTTCCATGGAAGTAAGTAGTATTAAATTATCTGAACAGGAACTCATTCAACTAGGGGTTCCATGGATAAATGATGACCAATAGATGATTACAATACGGTGCAGTCACTATTGAAAAAAAATATTTACCCGTGATCGCTGAAAATCTTATTTTGATTTAATATAACCAGTGCTAATTGTGTTAATTTTATATTCTTAACATAAGTCACCTTGACTTAATCCTATAGCCTTTTTAAAAATGAACCTGTGCGTCTCTCTGAATTGATAAAGGAATACTGTTTAAATGAACTCAAAGACGAAAAAACTAAAAACTGGTTTGATCAAAAGCTTAATTCAATCAAGACTGATCAGGACTTTTTCATCACATTTGCTCTTATAAATAAAAAAATCCCACGCGGTCAACTTCAGCTAAACCCAGGACAAATTCAAAATATTCTTTTAAAAAATCCTGAATTTAACATTGACAATTGGACATTAGATCAACTCTGCCGTTTTTCACTCTTGATGTATTATCCTCTTTTAAGAGTTCAGAGCATCACTACATTGATCTCCGTGGCAGACACCCGAGAGCAAGTGACCATTTACAAATCAATTCCTTACTTAGCAAACGCAAGTCATTTTGCTTCCATTGTTGTAAATGGTATTAGAACCAATATAGTTGATGTTTTCGATGCCATTGCCCTTAATAACCCCTATCCTGCCAGCAATTTCAGCCAAGATGAATGGAACCAAATGGTCCTCAAAGCCATTTTTATGGAGCGGCCCATTTATCAAATTAAGGATGTAGATCAAAGAAAAAATAAAAAATTAGCCTATATCTTATTTGACTATGCTCGAGAACGATGGGCCGCATCGCGACGCGTAACGCCAGAGTTATGGCGCATGATGCGAGGTTGTTTAACCGAAGAACTATTTTTAGAAATGAGAAAACAGATGGTTGAAGGCGACGAACCTAGTCAACAGGCTATGCTCAAAGTAATAAAAGAAAGTAACTTAGATGTTGCCCAAAAATGGCTCAATACACAGTCAATAAAAACAGGAAATATCAGTTGGGATCAAATCGGATCCGACTTCTTGCATAAAAATCAAGCCTTACAAAACACATCAAAAGCTTAATAATATAGAGATATGAAATTTATTGATCCCCACATTCACATGACCTCTCGTACGACCAATGACTATGAGGCCATGTCAAAAGCAGGCATTGTGGCCATCATTGAACCGGCCTTCTGGCTAGGTCAACCCCGAACTGAAGTGGGCTCTTTTAAGGATTACTTCAGCAGTATTGTAGGTTGGGAAGCCTTCAGAGCTTCTCAGTTTGGCATCAAACATTACTGTACCATAGGATTGAACTCCAAAGAAGCCAATAACGAAAGTTTAGCTGAAGAGGTCATGAAATTATTGCCTCTATTCGCTCTTAAAGATAATGTGGTAGCTATTGGCGAGATAGGCTATGACGATCAAACGGCCGCTGAAGACAAGTATTTTAGAGCTCAAATTGAATTGGCAAAAGAACTAGAACTACCCATACTGGTGCACACCCCTCACAGAGATAAGAAAAGTGGTACCCTGAGAAGTATGGATGTATTGGAAGAGCATGGTATTGATCCTTCGACCGTAATCATCGATCATAATAATGAAGAAACCGTTGAATCAGTTCTCGAAAGAGGTTATTGGACGGCTTTTACCATTTATCCTAATACAAAAATGGGAAGTGAGCGGATGGTAGCCGTAGTCGAAAAATATGGATCCAATAAAATATTTATAGATAGCTCGGCTGATTGGGGTGTCAGTGATCCTTTATCTGTGCCAAAAACAGCTCAACTCATGCTAGACAAGGGTATTAAAAGTGAAGTTGTCCATGCCGTCTGCTATCAAAATGCGCTTGAAGCGTATGCTCAAAGCGGTAATATGAAAGAAAGTGATTGGTCCAATGGCGTGCATTTCGATCAGTCTGTTTTATATGGGGGCAACAGCGTTTTAAGAGGTCAGAATCCTAAAAAATCGACTAATTCCGATATCGTTGATAACTAACTTTTAATGAATTTACATCCTTATCTGGTACTTATCAGACCTGCAAATGTCATCACTGCCGTCTCAGATGTTCTGGCGGGTTGCGCCATTGCCGGATGCTTTATTAATTTACATGAAACGCCCCTATTCAATCTTATTCTACTCCTTTTGTCTACCTCATGCCTCTACAGTGGTGGTATTGTCTTCAATGATATTTTTGATCTAAATATTGATCGAATAGAAAGACCTGAAAGACCTCTTCCAAGGGGTCAAGTTTCATTAAAAAACGCAAAAAATCTTGCCATTACCTTATTAGTTACTGGGATATTATTGAGCTTCTTGATTCATGCTGAAAGCGGGCTCATTGCCCTTTTAATCTCCCTCACGGCCCTTCTTTATAACCGGTATACAAAAGATTTCTTAGTCATTGGACCGCTCAATATGGGTGTTTGTCGTGGATTAAACTTGATGCTCGGTCTGAGTGTTTTACCGCTCAGCACTCACCCGAATTTAGTATGGATTTGCCTGATTCCTGTTATCTTCATAGCTGCCATTACCCTAACGAGCAAAGGTGAAGTATTGGGAAACAACACATCAGCCCTAGTCATGGCTTTGGCCTTGGACTTGGTTGTTACTGGCTTACTTTTAGGCATTGGGTTTCTCGGTTGGATGGACTTATGGATGACCAGTCCTTTTATTCTGTTTTGGATAGGTATGAATGGAAAGGCCAAAATAAAGGCGATCGTTGAAAACAAACCTGAGTTTGTCAAAATGGCAGTTAAAATGGGGGTTCTATCTCTTATCCCTCTGAATGCTTCCTATGTCGCTGGCTTTGGACATTGGACCTTGGGCTTATTGGTATTACTATTGTTGCCTATCTCCCTAGGGTTGGCCAAAAGATTTGCGGTCACTTGAGCAGTGCTTTAATTAATGTTAACGTGCCTTCCTTTTATCTTGATATTGTCTAAAGAATGATTTTGATCTACCTTTGAAAGAGGGACAATTGCAGACTTTTAAAAAATATTAACCCTGATAAAGAAGACCTTTGAGTTGTCCCCTTTTTATTTCAAAGATGAATTATGCAATTGAATAAAATTTCTAAGGAAAATTTTGATCTACAGAAGAATAAGAGAATTATTGAACAGAATTTTTCTATTAATTATCGATATAATATTCTGTTTACAAGAGAGGTGTTTCATCTCTCCAATACCCTCCTATATGATCTTTTCCAACGAACGGATAGAGGAGAAAAAATCAAGCTAGGTTTTGTGATCGATCAAGGACTTCTAGACCATTGGCCAAAACTCTCTCAAGCCATTGAAAGCTATATCCATGCTTTTGCCTCTTTACAGTTAGTCGCCGAACCTCTAGTAATCACAGGTGGAGAGCCGGCAAAGAACTCGCTGGATGCTATGAATGAAGTGCTCAACTATATCCATCAAAATAATATTGACCGCCACGCCTATTTGATTGCTATGGGTGGGGGTGCTATTTTAGATATGGTTGGATTCGCAGCAGCTATAGGACATAGAGGCATCAGACACATCCGAATGCCTACGACCGTTCTTGCCCAAAATGATTCTGGGGTAGGCGTCAAAAATGGCATCAACTATTTTGGAAAGAAAAACTTTTTAGGAACCTTCTCTCCTCCTGTTGCCGTGATCAATGATTTTAATTTTTTAAATACCCTTGATGAGCGAGATTGGCGGTCGGGCATGTCAGAAGCTGTCAAAGTTGCACTCATCAAAGATGCTGCTTTTTTTTATTGGCTGGAAGATCATGCTCTGGCCCTCAGTCGTCGGGATACCGAAACGATGGAAAAATTGATTTTTGACTGCGCCGCATTGCATGTAGATCATATTTCATCGCAGGGAGATCCCTTTGAAATGGGATCCTCAAGACCCCTCGATTTTGGACATTGGGCCGCCCATAAGCTGGAACAACTCACGGAATTTGAGGTGAAACATGGTGAAGCAGTTGCCATAGGTTTAGTTTTGGATCTGGCCTATGCCGTAAACGAAGGCCTGCTGTCCCATAAAGTTTTTGAAAGAGTCTATGCGGTACTTGGACAACTCGGATTCACGTTGTTTCACCCGCTGCTTCTCAACCAAGAAACCAATGCCCTTAATCCTGAGGTTTATGCTGGATTGGAAGAATTTAGAGCACATCTTGGCGGGCAGCTTACCATCACCTTAATCAAAGAAATAGGTATCCAATTTAATGTTCATGAAATGAGTAAAAACAGTCTCGATCGTGCGGCTCTGTTGTTGCACCAAAAATCAGTAATTCATGCAAATTGAACACCATCAGGCACATTTAACCTACTGCAGTAATATTCACCCTGGTGAATCTTGGGATGAAACCTTTCATAACCTCAAAACTTATACGACCCAAGTACGTAAGGGCTTGACGGAAGCCGCCTTTGGTATTGGGCTTCGGCTGTCTCATTTGGCCGCTTTGGAATTGATCAAGGAAACCAAATTAAACGCTTTCCAAGTATGGTTAAAGGAAGAAAATATGTACGTTTTTACTATCAATGGGTTTCCCTATGGTGGATTTCACCATCAAAAAGTAAAAGATGCCGTCCACCAGCCTGATTGGAGTACTTCAGATCGATTAGCCTATACCAAAAGGCTTTTCCTAATCTTATCAAAATTATTACCCGAGGGACTGGATGGTGGCGTATCGACATCCCCTATTTCTTACCGGTATTGGCATCGAACAGAAAAAGAGCTCAATCGAGTGAAATCCATGGCTTGTGAACATTTCACAGAGCTGATCTGCTATTTAAAAATATTAAAAGATGAAACCGGTAAAAATTTACATCTAGACCTAGAGCCCGAACCGGATGGCGTAATAGAAACCAGTCAAGAATTTGTTTCTTTTTTCAATGACTATTTGCTGCTCAAAGCCCTTCCAAAAATTAAAACTCGCCTAGGCATAACGGAAAAAGAAGCGGACCAAATCATTAGAACACATTTTCAAATGTGCTACGATGTTTGCCATTTTGCCGTAGGCTTTGAAAAGCCCTCAGAGGCTTTGTCGCGCATCAAAAAGGCAGACATTAATATTGGAAGAATTCAAATTAGTGCGGCGCTCGGTTCAGGAAATCTTCGAAATCAAACCGACCCAAGTTGGGTGCCTATAGAGCTATTGCCTTTTGACGAGCCTACCTATTTGCATCAAGCGGTAGTTAAGCGAAACGATGGAAAATTGATGCGATACACTGATTTAGGTCCCGCCTTATCTTCCCTTGATGAATATACCTATGATGAAATAAGGACACACTTCCATGTACCTGTATTTACAGAAACCTATGGTAAACTTTACTCCACACAAGAAGACATCATTGAAACCTTGCGCCTTTGGTTGAAAGCCCCGTTTACTCAGCATTTAGAGGTAGAAACCTATACCTGGGATGTATTACCCAAAAATATGCAAATAGATAGGGTCAATAGTATTATTCGCGAGTTAAACTGGGTAAAAAAAACCTTAGATAAACATGCCCAAGTTGAATAAAACGGCCATCATCAATGTAGTTGGCCTCTCTAAAAGAATCATTGGACCTAAAACTCCCTTTTTAAAGCAATGGGTGGAAGGTAAAAACCTTTCTTATATCGATCCCGTACTACCCGCAGTGACCTGTTCGGCTCAGACAACCTACCTCACAGGGAAATGGCCCAGTGAACATGGTATCGTCGCTAATGGATGGCTTTTTAAAGAGCAGCAAGAAATCAAACTATGGGCACAATCCAATAAACTCGTTCAATCACCAAGTATTTGGGAAAATGCCAAGGCGATGGATCCAAACTTTACCTGTGCCAATATGTTTTGGTGGTACAATATGTACTCAAAGGTTGACTATTCGGTTACCCCAAGACCCCAATACCGTGCCGATGGATTGAAGGTGCCTGATTGTTATTCCTTTCCACCCAATTTGCGTCAGAAACTGCAACAAGAACTGGGGACTTTTCCACTTTTTGATTTTTGGGGACCAAAAACTACCATAAAATCCAGCGAGTGGATCGCCAAAGCCTCTTTAAAAGTTCATGAATGGCATAATCCTGATTTAATACTTATCTATCTGCCCCATCTTGATTACGTTCTCCAAAAATTCGGACATGATCCCAAGTATCTTGATCAAGATTTAGCCGAAATCGATAGGGTCTGTGCACAACTTATTACGACCCTTGAAGATAAAGGGGTACATGTCAATATACTTTCAGAATACGGCATTACCGACGTACATCGGCCCATACATATCAATCGCCTGCTCAGGTCAATGGGCCTAATTGAAGTTCGAGAGGAAAATGGACTTGAAATACTAGATGCCGGGGCGTCAAAGGCTTTTGCTATGGCTGACCATCAAGTCGCCCATGTCTATATAAATGATAAAAGTAAAACAAAGGAAATTGAAAATAATTTAAGAGCTTATCCTGATATCGAACTCGTATTAAATGCTGACGAGCAACAAGCATATCACATCAACCATGATCGCAGTGGTGATCTGGTCATCGTGGCCAAAGAAAAATGTTGGTTTACCTATTATTATTGGGAGGACGACAAAAAAGCTCCTGACTTTGCTCGGACCGTGGCTATTCATAACAAACCTGGATATGATCCCGTAGAAATGTTTTTCGATCCAAAAAAAAAGTTGATCATACCTAGAATCCTCTTAAAGCTTCTTGGAAAAAAATTAGGATTCAGGACGCTCATGGATTTCATTCCTTTAGATGCGAGCCTAGTCAAAGGGTCTCACGGGCGTATTCAATTAAAAGATGAAGACAAAGCCGTATATATTGGTAAGCAGGAGGTTACAACTCACTTAAGTCCTACCGCCATTCATGATATTATTTTAGCTCAAGTATTTGGCTAAAGCATTTAAAAACACCCCTTTTAAGGAGTGTTTTTAATTTCAATAGCCTTGAAACCTTTAGCCATCAAAGCATCGTTCAAACGATTCATATCCTCTGATAAGAGAGTATCTAATTGAGTCAGCAATTGAGTCAATGCTCCTTTCAGTTCATCAAATACCACATAAGCCGCATCCGTGGGTCTTGCCTGCCCATTTTCCACACTTCTTCTCAAGGAAGCCAATCGGTTATTCAATTTAATGGGGAAGTTCAGGGGATCTTGATTACTCTGATTTTTGACCTGATATAAGGTCTCTTCGATGGTACGCGTTTTTTCAATGATCTCTTGTGCTGAGGTATTTAAAGCACTCAGCTCCTGATTTTTCATCAAATGGACTAATTGATTACGAAGGGATCTGATTTGAATAACTGCCTCATTTGCAGAACTTGTTTGGTTTCTAATTTGAATAGATAAATCAAATTGAAGTTGCAGATCAGCTGGCGTAATTTCTTCTAAATTAGGATCTATCTTAATTTCAAAAGTTTCTGTTTTTTGTACATCCCCAACCCTAATTTTTACCTGATAATTCCCTAGGGGTGCTAAGGGACCTCTTTGAGGTCGGGCACTCCAAATAATCATCCCATCAAAAGAGGTAGCCCCAGGATAACGCAAATCCCAAGTGAACGTATTTAATCCTTTTGCAGTCGTTGGTACAGTACTCCCTCCACGCATCCATCTTGAAACATTTGGATCTGGAACATATTTAGAATTAAATCCTGAATATGAGTGGATCACTACACCGTTATAATCCATAAGATCTATATGAACCGTATCCGCTTGTTCTTTTAAATAATATTGAATTTTGGCAGGGTAAATACCTCTAATAGGATCACTAGGCGGATACAAAATGACCTCATCGGTTTGATTCACCTCTGCCGCACTTCGAAAAGGAATGATGTCATCCAAAATCCAAAAACCTCTTCCATGTGATCCCAAAACCACATCATTATCCCTTAATACCAAATCACGTATGGGTGTATCGGGAAGATTGAGTTGTAAAGATTGCCACATTGCCCCGTCATTAAAAGATACATAGACCCCATGTTCTGTCGCCAAATACAACAACCCTTCTTGCACTAAATCCTCTCTAATCGCTCTGGCAAAATGACCAGATTCAATGCCAATCGTTATTTTTTTCCATGTTTTACCAAAGTCATTGGTTTTAAAAACATAGGGTTCTCTATCGTCGGTCTGATAACGATTGGCAGCTAAATATAAAGTGCCTGGTTTAAACTTACTCTCTTCAATGATACTTACTCTAGAAAACTTAGGTAATCCTTTTGGGGTGATGTCTACCCACTTCTTGCCCCCGTTTCGGGTGATGTGCACTTTGCCGTCATCGGAACCAGCCCAGATCGTATTGACATCGTGATTAGAGGGTGCTAAGGCAAATACAGTCGCATATATTTCAGGACCGTTCATGTCTTTGGTGATGACACCTCCAGTAACTCCCAAAGTTGCCGGATCCGCATAGGTCAAATCTGGACTGATTTTCTCCCATGTTTGCCCGTCATTGGTTGTTTTCCAAATATGCTGAGAGCAAGTATACATGATCTGATCGTCCAAAGGGGAAAACATAATAGGAAAGGTCCATTGCCAACGTTCAGGCAAAGCGCTCGAAGGCTCTCCTGAAAAAAATCGTGGATAAACCTGTATGTCTCTTTTTTGACCTGTTTTTCTGTTATATCTAGTCAATAATGCCCCTTGACTACCTGCATAAAAAACGTCTGGATTAGTTGGGCTCTGTGTAATCCATCCACTTTCACCCCCACCTACGGGATAGTACCAGCCATGATTAGGTCCTCTTGCTTGCATGTGGCCCCATCCATCAGATGGCATGGCTAAAGTACTGTTATCTTGCTGGGCTCCAGCAACATGATAAGGAACATCACTCGTTGTCATTACATGGTAGAATTGAGTGGTAGGATAGTCTTCTTCCGTCCATGACTTTCCTCCATTTACTGAAACAGTCCCTCCACCGTCATTAGAACTGATCATGCGAAGTGGATTGTTAGGATCAATCCATAGATCATGATTGTCGCCATGTGGTACTTTAATTTCTTGATCAAAAGTGATCCCCCCATCCGTAGATTTCCAAAATTGCACATTGAGACCATAGACCGTTTCACGATCAAAAGGATCGGCATAAATTCTTGAATAATAAAAAGCCCTTTGTCTTAATTTTCTTTCACTATTTACGCGAAGCCAGGTCCATCCTCCATCATCAGATCTGAAAATACCCCCTTCGTTTGCCTCGACAACCGCCCATATACGATTGGGATCCGCTGGGGAAACGGTCACCCCGATTTTACCTATAGGGCCTTCGGGCATACCTGGATTTTTGGTAAGTTCAATCCAAGTATCTCCACCATCAAGCGATTTAAAAAGCTTACTGTCTGGACCTCCTCCCCACATTTTCCATGCTTTGCGATATACTTGCCAAGTTGAAGCATAAAGTATTTTAGGATTCGTGCGGTCAATAATCAGATCTGCAGCTCCTGCGCGATCGCTGACATAAAGTACTTTTTGCCAATTATTGCCCCCATCAATCGAACGAAAAACTCCTCTTTGCTCATTCTCCCCATAAGGATGGCCCAAGGCAGCTACATAAACTATATCAGGATTGGTAGGATGTACCCTAATTCTCGATATGGCCTGCGTTTCTTTAAGCCCAAGGTCTCTCCAATTTTTACCCCCATCAATAGATTTATAAACACCTTCCCCTTGCGTAATACTTCCTCTTAGCTGAGTTTCCCCACCACCTATATAAACTATGTCAGGATTTGTTTCTGCGACAGCAACCGCTCCTATACTAGATGAGTTGATCTGTCCATCGGTAACAGGAAACCAATCGTTACCTCCATCAATAGTTTTCCATAGTCCCCCACCTGTCGCTCCAAAATAATATTCATTGACACGACCTGGGCTCCCTGTTGAACTGAGTGATCTTCCTCCTCTATTTGGGCCTAGATTTCGCCATTTATAGCCTTCATAAAATGAGGGGTCGACGGGTTGATTAACCCTTTGAGACATAGCGCTAAACTGATTTAAAAAACTAAAAGAAATCAGAAAAATGAGATAAGTAAAAGACCTAAATAATTGCATAATGGTAAATTTTATGAATAAGTTAACATAAAAAAAATTAAAAAAAGGTTACCAAACCTTAATATCACATTATCCTAATTAATTAGCGGTTTTTTTAAAAAAAAGAGGCATTATGTAACCATTGTTACATCAAATCATGATTTTTTTTAATATATTACAATTACAATCTTGGAGAAAAACTCCACCAGTTGATTCTTAACAGTAAACGCCCTCTCTTATTCTATAAGTCAGGGTGTTTTTGGTTAAATGTTTTTTTGGATAAAACATGAATCCCTCTGATTTTTTGTCATTTTAGTCTTGACCAAGCTTCAAGATTGATTAGGAGGCTATAAAATGAAGTTTTCTTGTATTCATTGACGGGTATCAAGGCCATACTTAATGAAAGCAGATTACTTTTTTGCCGTAATCATTCTTAATAATCACTGAAAATCAACCATTATAAGTTCTTGATTCTTATCAGTTGGAATGAGGTGAACTCTATTATTAGAAGATCCTACATACCAAATAAACCATAACTCACAATATTGATAGGAAGGTTATCTTCGATTCATAGTTTACGTTCTTAACCTTTTATTTATCGAGATAGAGGTAAAGTTTTGCCTATCTACGCAGCCTCTTCACTCAATCTCTTTCGATCAATCCCTTGATCTATTTTTAAAAAATTCTTTTAAATAATTGCTCATCTAACATTAAAGCAGGAAAATGGCAGTCATAAATACTTTAAGAGACCCCCATTCAATTTTTTAATATTTTGCTCTTCACATGTCGTCCTGATTTATCTGAGGCCTCAAGGATATAAGTTCCCTTCTTTAATTGAGAAATATCAATAATGGATTTATTCGATTGCATCAATTTTTTACCTGATAGATCGTAAATGATCAAGCCTTTAAAATTGATCATTTCCAAACTAAGCATTCCAGTGGTCGGGTTGGGATAAAAAGATATTTGCATCTGCTCGCTCACACCTAACAAGTCTTCACTGAGCAGGGTAATGGTTAAGTCACCCTCATTATATACTGCATCTTCAGTATCAAAACTTATCACTAAAGACTCCTCCGTCTCATAATCTTCATCATCAATGGAAACAATGGTCCATGTTTTAGTTAGATCTCCTGCAAGAATAGTAATACTGGTACTTGGTGCGGTATAATCAGCCGACTCCGCAGTACCCGATAGTGAAAGATCAATGCTGGTACTTATTCCACTGACAGTAGATAAGTTAAAGCTCAAGATAACACTATCTCCCTCATCCATAGATGATTGATCTGATGTAACACTTAAGGTAGGAGCTTCATCAATATTTACAATCGTTAATTCGATACCTACTCCTGTTTCCGACGTAGCATGAGTCAAACCTGAAATAGTTACCAAAATATTCTTGTCCAATTCATACAAATTGTTTTTATTGGTATGAATCGTAATCATGCCCATGGTGTCACCCGGCGAAATGGCCATAGAGTCTAAAACATCATAGTCAGTCCCCTTTAGGGCAGTCCCCGCATAACCGAAAACTATTTGTGTGGCCACTTCACTTAGCCATGAAATTTTAGCTTTAAATTGAATAGAATCACCTTCATTTACCGATCCATTTGCTACTTCCAAAGTTACATTAGGAGCAGCATCATTGTTCATAATTGATAATGCTACCGCATTAGTTGACGACGCAGTGGCATTTAAAATATTAGAAATATTTATAGCGAGAGATTTATCCGTTAAAGTATAAATATCATTATCTAAAGCCTTAACCATGACAAAGCCCGTAGTATCTCCTGGTAAAATAATTACTCGCGCATCCATGCTATAATCCTTATCTAAAACAGCGGACCCAGATCCAACTACGTCAATTTTAACAGTATCTGTACTGGATTGAGTCATGGCAACATAAACCTTGATCGAATCCCCTTCCAAAACCTTTGTTGTATCTGTGGCTATGGAAATCTCAGGTAAATCTGCTGGGCAGACATTCCATTCGACACTGGTTCCACCATATAAGTAATTTTCAGTAGCTCCCGTCACTTCTAGGGTTCTGAAATAATGATCCGTAGAAAAAACGGAACCTGCTGCTGCCAGGACGTTACAAGAAGTTAATACCCCGTCAAAACTTTCATAATCAGTTCCAGTCTGGAATGCCACGCCAGTTAGAAAAATAAATTTATAATCGCCTCTTCCCATGCTAATGGTATCAGTCCAAATACCATCTTCATCGGCATCTGTCATAAGATTGCAGTTTGTGCAATAACTGTCCCATTCACCATAGATATAAGGTGGCGTTTGAGCACGCGAATAATTGGTAAGGTCAAGTGAGAAAATTACATTGACGGGATCATAACTCGTATCGCCACCACTGACCGTAAAATTCACTACCCCACTCGCTTCTGTAATTTCAGTAATTTCAATGCCTGATACGGATGAATCATAAGTTTTCGAATTAGGCGAAGTAATATCTGTGAATGAGGTGTTTTCGGCGCTTCCTGGAAAAAGATCTCCATCATCAGAACGGCCATCTTCGGCATACAAATGACCTAATCCATCAGCTTGTTCCAAATCTACTAATCTATGACTTTCATCAGCATTATCGGAATTACCACTTACTCTCCGGTTATCATCAATATGCCATATGGCTAAGCCACTACCCTTTAGATAAGCATCTTGACCACTTTGCTGCCTATTTTCTAGCAAAAAATATTCTCCAGGTACTGCCGTATTGACTTTGTAAACAACCGTACTCGTTGTTGATGCTGCCAACGCATAGGCACCACTTGATATCTTTTCTGGTGTGATCCAACCCAAAGTAACTCGACTCCAAGCAGACATAAATCCAGGAACTTTTTCATCACCCAACCAGCCCGCACCAGCCATCAATCCCCAAGTACCTACACCTGCCGAACTGTAATCGATATCATATAAATCAGGTAAATTCAATCCATGACCAAATTCATGACAGAAAACACCTATTCCCACCATACCCCCTGCGCCACTATTAGACCCTACACGTCGTTCTGGATTTACCATATAATCATTAATGATGATGTCATCATAAGTCCTGTAATAATCACTACCTAATGAAGATCGGTGACTCCAAATATAATCTTCTAGACTCCCTTCTTCAGCACCTTGCCCTGCATGAACTAAAATGATCCCATCGATATAACCGTCCTCATCATTGTCATAGATAGAAAAATCAACACCGGCAGCCTCTGCTGCATCGACTGCCTCACGGGCCAATCCTCTTGTCCTTTCGTAACCATTTTTTTTGCCATAATATTCATAAGCACTGTCCGCTCTGTACCATCCCACCACATCTGCATTCACATCTAGTTTATTATCTGATACTTTAAGATAGTAATCTCTAAAACTACCGGTATCATTGTAATTTTCTTCATTCATGAAATTTTCGAATTCTGCAACGGTATGTGTTGCTGTTAAGTCTGGGTAATCAATTAATAAAACCAATACTTTATGAGTCCCTTGTGTCGGAAAGGCTAAATCAATTTCTGAATCGTTGCCCGCAGATGTACCCGTAATACGGGCATTTGATAATTCTTCGGCAGTAGTAGTTGATCTGAGGTGCTTACCCTGTTTATCAAGAAAGTTTTGCTTATCCGCATTTTTCTTATCCTCTTGAACTAAAAAACCAGAGGGGATCAATCGATCATTTTCCTTTTGGGCATATTCATAAACACCCTCTCTATTTTTTACTATTGTATACCCATCCAAAGATTCGGTCCAAGAGTTCTTCATACTGCCCTTACCTATAATACTAATTTTAGTATCGTCTGGTTGGCTGATCTCGATCGCATAAGGAGAAGCGGGACAATCTGAAATAGCTTGTTGTGCCTTAATTTCAAACCTAAATACAAAGGAAATTAAGGCGAGGGTGGTGAGAAAAATTTTCATGGAAAATGGTTTTTTAAAGAGTGTATTTAATTAAGCTTTATCTAGTGAAACCAAATTTACTAATATTATTGTGCCCTATATGGTCAGACTAAATATTAATTCTATCGTTACCATTAAATGACAGCCAAAAGGGAAGAAATAGCTTATGCGATATCCATTTATATAATTACTGGTACTTGATTAATTAATTTTATCTAGCTTAGACTCGAATGATTGAGTCTTATGAAAATTAAAATAATCTTTAGTTATGAAAAAGTACGTCCTATATTCTATTTGCTTAATAGTAGTTTTTTCACCCGTTTTAGCACAAAAAATCAGTAAGGATAAAAAAGAGGTGATCATCGCCTTAGACCAAAAAGAACCCTTTTATCAAAAAACTGCTTTAACCATATGGAATTATGCTGAAATAGGCTTTCAAGAATATAAAAGTTCTCAGCTACTCCAAGATATTTTAGAAAATGAAGGCTTCTCTCTAGAAGTCGGCGTAGCAGGACTACCTACAGGGTTTGTGGCTTCCTATGGCTCAGGAAAACCGGTCATCAGTATGTTAGCTGAATTCGATGCGCTTCCCGGAGTCTCCCAAGAAGCCGTTCCTTTTAGAAAAGAAAGAGCAGATGGCAATCTATCAGGACATGCCTGTGGGCATCATCTATTTGGTACAGGTATTGTTTCAGCTGCTGTAGAGGTGAAAAATTGGATGGAAAATAATAAAATAAAAGGTACGCTACGTGTACATGGCACGCCTGCTGAAGAAGGTGGGTCTGGCAAAGTTTATATGGCCCGTGAAGGTTTATTTGATGATGTAGATATGTCGATGTATTGGCATGCCGGCAATCAAAACTCCGTTCGAGTGGCATCCAACCTCGCCATTGCCTCAGTTAAATATCGATTCAAAGGCATCTCGACACATGCCGCAGGAGCACCTGAGCGAGGAAGAAGTGCTTTGGATGGAGTAGAAGTCATGAATTATATGATGAATATGATGCGCGAACACATACCCTCAGCCAGCCGAATGCATTATGTCATTACCAAGGGAGGAGAAGCACCTAATGTTGTACCTGCCCATGCCGAAGTCTATTATTTTTTTAGACATCCCGATATGCATGTGGTAAAAGACCTTTTAGAAAGATCCATCAAGGCAGCTGAGGGTGCTGCAATGGGTACAGGAACTTCTATGACTTATGAAATGACCGGAGGCTCGTTCAATATTCTACCGAATAAAATATTATCTGAAGTGGTCCATAATAATCTAAAGATGGTGGGAGGCGTGGACTATACCGAAGAAGAGCATCTTTTTGCTGAAAAACTGATGGCCACCTATAATTCTGAGGGGCTCTCTCCAGAAATGGCTGCTTCAGTAGCTCCCTTCTCCATTTCAGAAATCGCTGGAAATTATTCTACAGATGCGGGTGATGTAAGCTGGATTGTTCCGCTCGTAAGTATGTCTGCTGCGACTTGGCCCCCAGGCACGCCAGGACATAGCTGGCAAGCAGTAGCGGCAGGCGGTACCTCTATGGGCATAAAAGGAATGACGGTAGCTGCTAAAACTATGGCAATGACGGCTATAGACCTCTTCGAAAATCCAGCACTCATTGAGAAAGCCAAATTGGAATTATATAAAAGAAGAGGTACTCACTTTAAATATGAGCCCATGATTGGCGATCGTGCGCCTGCATTAGATTATGCTGGGGAACATTAAAAACTGATCCCGCTTTTAACTAGAGGTCTTCTGTAATAGATGCGCTTAACAAACAACCTCAGAGGCAAATAGTAAAGGGAATTTAAAAAGTATCAAACATTGGAAAGTGTAGGTAATGTTAAAAATAATGTCTTTTGAAGGCCTCTATCGCTTCATATTCCGCTAGACCCAATTGATGATATTTATGAGCTGTATCTTGATTTCGATCAGCCGCACGCTGCCAAAATTCTCTTTCATCACTCCCCGGAAAAACAGCCGTATCTTTTTGTGATTGATGTTTGAAAATTGCCTTCTTTTTTCTAAGTACCTCACTAGGGCTTAAAGGAACGGCCATTTCTATTTCTTCCACTGACCATTCTTGCCAAGCACCTCTATACAACCATAACCAACAATTACTCATAAAAGATGATTTCTTAATTGTGTCTAAAGACTTAAAAATAGCATCCAAACAAACACGATGGGTTCCATGAGGATCTGAAAGATCTCCCGCAGCATATATTTGATTTGGTTTAATAGCTGTGATCAACTCCGTAATGATATCAATGTCTGCATCACTTATAGGTTTTTTCTCTATAGCTCCCGTTTCATAAAAGGGCATATCAAGGAAATGAACATTCTCATCAGGAATACCCACATACCTACAAGCAGCCTTCGCTTCACCCCTACGGATCAATGATTTAATGTTTTGTACAATATCAGCATCAACTTCCCCAGATTGCTTATTACTTATCGCCTCGAGAACTCTCTTATATAAAGAGTTAGTCTTGGCGGGTTGATCCTCATAATTATTCTTTAGATCTACATAAAAATCTGCAAAGCGCACTACTTCTTCATCAAATACGGCAATATTTCCAGATGTTTGGTAGGCCACATGAACCTCATGTCCTTGATCGACCAAACGTAAAAAAGTACCTCCCATAGAAATGACATCGTCATCTGGGTGCGGGCTAAAGATGATAATCCGCTTTTTACCTGGAAGTGCTCTTTCCGGCCTGTAAGTATCATCCACCCCAGGCTTACCTCCTGGCCAGCCCGTTATAGTATGTTGGAGTTGATTAAATATTTTAATATTGATATTATAAGCCGTATCATTTTCTAAAATCAAATCTCCCATCCCATGATCACTATAATCTCGAGCAGTCAATTTCAAAATAGGCTTTTTTAACTTTTCACACAGCCATATTACCGCTCGCTTCGTTAATTCTGGATTCCAATCAATGACCCCCAGTGCCCATGGTGTTTTCCTTCGAGACAATTCTGATCCTGCGGCCGCATCTAAAACAAAAGATGTATTTGGATGAAACTGCAAGTAGCTTGCAGGAACATTATCAGACGGCTGATTTTCAATGGCTTGAGCTACAATACCAGACTTGGCCTCACCCCATGCCATGATAATTATGCGACGCGCTTTCATAATAGTCCCTACACCCATGGTTATGGCTTTGACAGGAACATTTTCTTCACCAAAAAAATCACTGGCTGCATCTATTCTAGTAATGGAATCTAAATTTACCAGTCGCGTTATGGATTGAGATGAGGAACCCGGCTCATTGAACCCAATATGTCCAGTCCGTCCAATACCCAAAATCTGAATATCTAAGCCTCCATATTTATCTATTTTTTCCTCATAACCATAACAAAAATCAGCCACCGAAGCTTTGCTAGTCGTACCCTCGGGTATATAAATATTTTCAGGTTTTATATCAATATGATCAAAAAGCTGCTCATGCATGAACTTTACATAGCTCTGTAAGGCATCTGGATTCATAGGGTAATATTCATCCAAATTAAAGCAAACAACATTTTCAAAACTTAGACCCTCTTCCTTGTGCAACCTGATTAACTCTTTATAAACACTTTTAGGAGAAGATCCCGTAGCTAGCCCCAACACACAAAACTCATCTAGCGATTGCTTTTCTGTGATTAAATCAGCTATTTCAGCCGCTATAGCTGTAGATGCCGACAACGAAGTTTCATACAGCTGTGTATGAATTTTCTCTCTTTTGGTGAAAGGTGACGCCTCCCATTTTTCTTTGGTCAAAACCTTGTTATTCATTTTCATAAAATAATTGTGACTACGTTTTTTATAAATTTAGCCTTCGTTTAATTGCCATATCAAGACAGACGCACCTAAAATAGCTCCCTCATGATCATCAAATTTTGATTTTTCAATCGTTATTATATCAGGATAAACATTCAAGAGATGCTGATGAAAAAATTGACGTGTAGGTGCTAACAGAAGCTCACCAGCATGGGTAACGCCTCCTGCCAAATAAATAAGCTGAGGATTGAATAAAGCTACCATATTGGCCAGTGCCTGACCTAGCATTTGACCGGTTAAGGTCAACGCTCTTTTGGCAATTTCGTCTCCAGACAAAGCCAATTCTGTGATCATTTTAGCATTTAAATCCGCCATGGGTATGTCCAATAATGAGCCTTTATAGCTATTAAATTGAGCAATTAAAGAGATTACGGTTCTAATAATTCCATTTGCTGAGACGTAACACTCGAGACATCCCTGCCTACCGCAAGAACATGCTCTTCCCCGTTCATTTACAATTACATGCCCTAATTCTCCTGCAAAACCTTCTTTTCCCTTCAATAAGCTCCCATTACAACAGATACCTGCTCCAACGCCCGTACCTAAGGTTACCACAAAAAAATCTGACAATAAAGTATCATCAAAATGCTGATGAGCAAGAACCAAGAGGTTGGCGTCATTGGTTAGCTTGACCGGGACCAAAAATGCCTGACTCAGTGCTTGGATGATATCTAAAGAACCGTCCCAGTTAAGATTGGCAGCATAGGTTATCGTTTGGTTTTGCTCGTTGACACTTGGCGCTCCCATTCCTATCCCCAAAAACCCTTCCATATCATCACTGATCATAGTTTTGATCACGCCTATCAAATGTTCAAGGAAAGTAGCCGCATTCCCATAGTCAGCGGTCTTCAACATCTGATTTTTTAGGACTTCCCCCGATGCACTTATTTGACCAATCCGCGTATGGGTTCCCCCCACATCAATACCTATCACATATTTATTCAACATTTATTTTCTTTATTGAGCATGATAGATTTTGTACACAAACATTTCATAGTTCGCATAGTTATCAAATCTTATCAAAAAGAAGTCAAAAAATAAAAACTTAATTAAATAAATTATACCAACAACAATATTTAACTTACAAACAACATATTTAATTTTTAACCTATCTATTTAACTATTTGTATATGATAAATGGCATAATCATTGGAAATGATGAAATAAAAAGGACCCATCTAACCCATTTGATCCATCAATATTCTGATTTAGATATTATAGAAAACACAAATTCATTAAAAAATTTACAAAATAGCATCCAAAACCATTCCATTGATTTCATTTTTTTATTTGATAATTTTGATGAGATTGATGTATTTGACTTAGTCAATTGCTGGCATTCAGAAATCGGAGTTATTATAATTTCAAAGACACCAGAATTAGCGGCAAAATGCTATGCATATCGAAACATCATAGACTTCTTAACACTCCCTCTCGACGCTGCTAGGTTCATGAAATGTGTTGCCAAAATTTGTTCTACTCAGCCATTGAGAGCCACCTTAACAGCCGAAGTACCTCAGAACGATCACATATTTGTAAAGACAAACAAAAAGCTTACGCGAGTCAACTATAGTGATATATTGTTTGTAGAGGGATTAAAGGATTATATTTTAATAAAGACTTTGTATGAAGAATATATCGTCCATGCTAATATTGGGCATTTTACCAACCATTTACCTCGCCATAGATTTACTAGAATACACAAAAGCTATACCATAGCTACCGCCCATATTAAAGCCCTTACTTCAACTGAGATGGAAATTGGATCTCACATCGTTCCTATAGGACGATTCTATCAAGAAAAGGCCTTATCCTTGTTGAATCTGAAAAAATAAGCGATCCCAAACAACAAAAATATTACCAAGCCTTTAAGTATAAACTTTGGCGCATAAAAAAAGCCACTCAATTAAATTGAATGGCTTTTTTTATATTTCTAATTGTTATTTCTTGGCGGTATCTACGATCGCCTTAAAAGCTTTTTCATTGTTCATAGCCAAGTCAGCAAGTACCTTTCTGTTGATTTCGATACTCTTCTTCTTCAACAATCCCATAAATTTGGAATAACTTAAATCGTATTGTCTTGCTCCGGCATTGATACGCTGAATCCACAAGGCCCTAAATTCTCTCTTTTTAACTTTCCTATCTCGGTAAGCATACTGCCATCCTTTTTCAATAGCATTCTTTGCAACCGTCCAGACATTTTTCCTCCTGCCAAAGTAACCTTTGGCATGTTTCATCATTTTTGTTCTTCTCGCCTTTGAGGCTACATGATTAACTGATCTCATTTTATTTATTTGTTTTTAACGATTGGTGGTAACATACACTTAAAACCAATCATTGGGTTATACATTTGAACCAATTAGATGTGCAACATTAATTTAACGTTGTTTTCATCTGCTTTATGAACCAAACCTGCTTGTGTAAGATTGCGTTTTTGTTTGGTTTCTTTTTTCGTCAAAATATGACTCTTGAAAGCGTGCTTACGTTTGATTTTTCCTGAACCGGTCAGTTTAAATCTCTTTTTTGCACTTGAATTTGTTTTTACTTTAGGCATTATTTAATCGTTTACTTCTGCTTGGGTGATAACATTAAAAACATTCTTTTACCCTCTAATTTAGGGAATTGTTCAACTTTTGCCGATTCTTCAAGAGATTGCGCGAATTTTAATAAAAGTATTTCGCCTCTTTCTTTAAAAACAATCGACCTTCCTACAAAGTGAACATAGGCCTTGACCTTTGATCCCTCATGGAGAAACTTTTTAGCATGATTTAGTTTAAAACCAAAATCATGATCATCTGTATTAGGTCCAAATCTAATTTCCTTAATCACCGTCTTCTGGGCTTTAGATTTGATTTCCTTTTGTTTCTTTTTTTGCTCGTACTTAAACTTAGAATAATCAGTTATTTTACAAACAGGAGGGTCCGCTTTCGGTGATATCTCAACTAAGTCTAAACTTTGCTCCTTGGCTAAATTTAGAGCAACATTTAATGGGTAAACATCTACTTTGACATTTTCTCCCACCACTCTCACCATTGATGCTGATATTTTATCATTGACCTTGTAAGGTTCTTCAGCACGACCTCTATAAGGTCTTTTTGTTATCTGTCTACTAATTGCTTTGTTTTTACTGGTTGAACATCTAAAAAATGAATCGCAAATATCATCAAATTAAATATGTATTAAAAAACTTATACTCAAAAAAGCATAAAATTTATCAAAAAACGACTTTTGAAGGAGTAATAAAAACTAAAGGTTTGCAGTAACTCTCAAGATTTTAAATAGTCTTTAGATTTCTATCTTCTTTTTAAACATCTCTAAAAACTCATTTAAACTAAAAGATCCTAAATCTCCTGTTCCATGAGCTCTCACTGACAGGGTACTTCCTGCAGACTCCTTGTCTCCCACAATTAGCATGAAAGGTATTTTCTTCACCTCTGCATCTCTGATTTTTTTTCCTATCTTTTCATCTCTTTGATCTGTAAACCCTTTTAAATCATGTTCTTGCAACCGTAGAAATACTTCTTTCGCATAATCATGATACTTTTCAGAAATAGGTAAAATGGCAAACTGTTCAGGGGCCAACCAAAGCGGCAAATTTCCCGCGGTATTTTCAATGAGAATAGCAATAAATCTTTCGAGTGAACCAAAGGGAGCTCTGTGAATCATTACCGGACGATGTTTCTGATTATCAGCCCCAACATATTCTAATTCAAAACGCTCTGGCAAAGTATAATCTACCTGAATCGTTCCTAATTGCCACTTTCTCCCGATGGCATCTTTCACCATAAAATCTAATTTTGGACCATAAAAAGCAGCTTCACCAGTTTCTATAATGGTATCTAGTCCTTTTTCTTTAGCTACATCTTGTATCGCCGTTTCGGCTATATTCCAATTCTCATCCGTGCCGATGTATTTCTCAGGAGTTGATAGATCCCTTAAAGATACTTGCGCAGTAAATTCAGGAAAACCCAAGGCCTTCAACACATATAAGGTTAAATCGATGACCTTTGAAAATTCTTCTTTTACTTGATCTGGTCTACAAAAAATATGGGCATCATCCTGTGTAAAACCCCGAACCCTAGTCAAACCATGGAGCTCACCACTCTGTTCATACCGATACACGGTTCCAAACTCAGCATAACGTACAGGAAGCTCTTTGTATGACCTAGGCTGGGACTTATAAATCTCACAGTGATGAGGACAATTCATAGGCTTCAACAAAAACTCTTCATCCTCAGAGGGAGTGCGAATAGGTTGGAAAGAGTCTTTACCGTATTTATCATAATGACCTGATGTGACATAGAGCTCTTTAGTCCCTATATGTGGCGTAATGACGGGATCATATCCGGCCTTCACTTGCGCTTTTTTCAGGAAACTCTCTAACCTTTCACGCAATACCGCACCTTTGGGTAACCAAAGCGGAAGCCCCTTGCCTACTTTTTGGGAAAATGTGAAAAAGCCTAACTCTTGCCCAATTTTCCTATGGTCTCTTTTTTTTGCTTCTTCTAAAAGGGCTAAATATTCTTTCAGCTCTTTTTGTTTAGGAAACGAAATACCATAGAGACGCGTGAGTTGTTTCCTTTTTTCATCTCCTCGCCAATAAGCTCCAGCAATATTTAAAATTTTAACTGCCTTAATAAAACCTGTATTGGGAATGTGAGGACCCTTACATAAATCAGTGAAATTACCTTGGGTATAAAAAGTAATTTCACCATCCTTTAAGTTTTCAATCAGCTCAAGTTTGTACTCATCTCCTTTCTCGTCAAAGTACTTAACCGCATCTTGTTTAGAGATTAATTTTCTCAGAAATTCATTTTTCTGACGGGCCAATTCCAACATTTTTTCTTCAATAAGGAATAATTGCTCACCATCGAAATCCATTTCGCCAAAATCAACGTCGTAATAAAAGCCATTATCAATCGCTGGTCCAATACCCAATTTGACACCTGGATATAATGATTCCAATGCCTCAGCCATCAAATGAGCTGAAGAATGCCACAGCGTAGCTTTACCTTCAACATCCTTCCATGTCAATAATTCAAGCCTAGCATCCACGTTGATTGACACCGAAGCATCTACTGTGGTGCCATTGACTTTGGCCGCTAATACATTACGTGCCAAACCTTCACTGATCTCAAGGGCAACATCCATGGGCGTAACCGGACCAGGATATTTTTTCTTGCTTCCATCGGGTAAGGTAATTATGATAGATTGTGTACTCATGAATTTTTTTGAATTGATATTATTCCTTTTGAATTAACCCTGTTGAAAACAAAAGTAATATTTTGGCAAATATGCAATGATTTAAATTTTAAATAATTTTTTTTTTGTATTAATTGCTCATTTACTCAAAAGCATTTTGTGTGTTTTTTAACCGATTTGACCTCATTTTAGTTAAAACAGCACGGAACTTTCCGAAAGTTTTCAAACAATGCTCCCCCTAAAACCTGAGAATTATAGAAATTACGAACCCACAAACGTTCAACGGATTTAAAGAAATACTTTTTGCTAAGGGGTAAAAAAAGGAATTAATTGAATATTCCTTGTAAATTCAAAATTCACCTAATTTTAGTAAAGTATTTAGAGCCAAGCACAGGACAAAAATTAAAAAGATAAGGATTAACAATAGAATTCCTAAAAGTATCCTTCGAAATAATTAGTTCTTCCCTTGTAAATCGTCTTTCAATCCTATCACATTTTTTTGAATATCTAAAACAATATCTGTCAGCTTATCGATCGAAATTTCTTTGGAAGCATCGGGATCAGGAAAATCGATACTAATGAAAGCCCTCGCTTCCCAAATCTCTTCTACATCTTCAGGGGCAATTTCATAGGCAGAATAAGCCTGATTATCAGAGACCAAGTATAATTTACCTCGATCATTCAAATAA
>CAJJCN010000016.1 GCA_905182655.1 Flammeovirgaceae bacterium UBA4465 | reverse complement strand
GCTGCATTTTTAATGGACTCAATAAATCAGGGAGCGCAGTTCATTTCGAGTATTTTAAATCGAGATTTAGCTTATAAAACAAGGGCTGATGATATCTATAGTTTTAAGAATGGTTTATTTGAAATAAGCCAAAGACCTCAGTTTCAGTTTGGGATTAATATAGGAGTGAATCTACCATATATGCACATCGATGACGTATTCAATGATGTATTTGACCCAGAAAACGCTCAAACTATTGGAGGATTAAAAGTTAATAATTTAATATCAGACGTGAAGACAGAATTAGGGATGTCCATGGAATGGATTTTCATCAGGCAAATAAGAAGCCGTTTAGAACTAGAAAGCGGTATTGGATTTCAAAAAACTAACTATAATTACACTGATAATTACGAGGGTCAAAAAAAAGGTGTAAGCATAACAGATTGGCAAGTACCGATGATGATGAATTATCGCCTGCCATGGTTATTGGGTGGTAATACGTTGAGTGTACAAATGGGAACAGTCTTCAGATTTTTAAATGATTGGCGCCAAGGACAAGTGTCGGGAAGTACGTTGAGTTTGAATGAGATTAGAACCCGGTTCAACTATGATTTTTCTGTAGGGGCATTTTTAAATATTAAAACAAAACACTTAATTGTACGACCAAGGCTTCAATACAGTATGGGACGCTCTTCTAGAGCCAAAAAGTTAAGTTCAGACCAAAACATTAAATATCTGTATAACAGCCCATCGTTTGTTAATTACAACAGTCATTTTAATCATTTTATTTTTTCAGTGGCTATTTTAAAACCCAAATTTAAATGAGATTTTTAGTTATTTCAGTTCTGATTTTTCTTTTGGCTTGTAAATTTGATGAGATCATTAAAACAGGGGATAACAGTGCTTGGTATTTTTATGAAGTTGACGATGTAGGTGCTATTGAAGTGTCTAATGCTAGCTTTCCCATTATCGCTTTTCCAAGTAATTTTTATTCTATATCTGGTCAAAATAACGAAATATTAGCAGTGCCAATAAATAATTTTTATGAATTTATAGACTATTCAGTTCAGCATGTAACCTCTCTTGAAGGGAATAGTAGATTCATCGTTGGTGCGATTAATAACACCAACATAGTTCCCCTTTATGGTCTTAGATTGATTGCGGAAGATTCGGAATCTTCAGCAATTTTTCATGAAAACGTTGAGCATGCAACGTTCATTCCCAATGATCAGCAATCTTTTCATGGTGTACTAGAGTCACCCCTATATTTAAATGATTTAAATGAGGTTTCTTTGAGTGGCCAAATCGTTCAATATTCAATTCAAAGTAATAACATCGATACCTTGTCCACTTATAATTTCGAGTTAACCGGGATCGATTTATCAAAATCAATAAAAGGTTTTGTGAGCAAAGGGACTGATAACCTTTATTATGCTTTTCAGGATCAGCTGTTTTCATGGGATATGACAACTGAAAGTTTGACATCCATCCCGACGGGTACAGAGGTGAAAAATTTATTATTTTTTGATGATAAAGTTATGTTGATAGGGTCTTCTAACGAGTTAAAAATGTATGATGAGGACTTGTCTCTTGACCGTACCATTTGGCTTTCCGAAGTAATACCCGCAACAAAGGACCAAAAAAGTACAATATTGAAAGTCTTTACAAGTAAGATAGGAATTCATATGGTGCTAGGTGTTTCTAGTGCGATTAAGAGATCTGATGGCGTATTGGTTGAAGTGATGTCTTCATTGGATTTATTAACTCTGAGTTCGGAAGGGATAGTAGAGGGGAGGACCATAATACTTGAAGGAACGGAAGGACAAAATGAGAAACTATTTTGGAATGAATTTGAATTGTTGTCACAGGATATCAAGAATGATGAAGCTTACTTTATGTTTAAAAAAGCATTAAATGAATCGAAGTATGAGTATTTCGTTAAAAAAACATCGATAAATTAACCTTCATCCGAGACAAGTTCGATTGAACGGACAAGGGTCAATTCAAAAATGCCGATGTTACAACCTTCACCAATAATCGTCAATTTTATATCGTTGCTGAGTGTGCCAGAAAAAGAGCCAAGACAATTTTCAAGACAATTTTCAAGACAATCTTCATAAGTGTTTACATAATTCGCTAAACCAGCACTACCCTCTAAGGATGAAATTGCCCCATTAGAATAGATAAATCTCAAAGAACCTTCTCTAGGGGAGAAATAGTTGTTACCAAAATTATTGTTATTGGGTATTGTGTAAGTAAATCCACCTGAATACTTATTTGAATTATCTATTTCTTTAATGTAACCTTCTATGGTAAGTAAACGCTCATTGTTAAAGTTACCATTTTCTGAAATATTAGTTTTTAATTTACCTTGGTAGTATCCCGTAAGAATCCCTTGATCAGTCAAAGACAAAATATTTGAATTCATCAATGAAAGTTGATTAAATTCTTTGCCTATCATCATGACCTTAGCTATATAATTTTTATTGGGAATAATCAAATCTCCCTCTGTATCAAGCTGATGTTTAAAATAGATAACATTGCTTTCATTTGAATTGATGAAACTCTCTGTGTATAATTCTGGAGCCAACAAAAAGGCCTTA
This sequence comes from Flammeovirgaceae bacterium UBA4465, assembly GCA_905182655.1. Classification (GTDB taxonomy): domain Bacteria; phylum Bacteroidota; class Bacteroidia; order Cytophagales; family Cyclobacteriaceae; genus UBA4465. The sequence continues at coordinate 38,364 of CAJJCN010000016.1, read as the reverse complement.
TTTAAATCAAAATCAGCTATTTTATCTTCCGGTATGAGCATGGTGCGGTAGCTTGAAATTTGAGCGGTTTGTGTATTGGTGAAGGTAAGGCAAAGGTCAGCTGAAGACCCTTTATTGTCAATATCAAAGAGGTAAATATTTTCGATGAGTTGGTTTTCAACAACACTGAATGGCTCCTCACAATTATATAATAGGAGGGTTGAAAAGATTAATAAAAAGAGACTTAATATTTTCATTTTTTTATATTTAACGAGAAAAGTTGTTGTAATCATATTGATTAAGACTTGTTTTTTTTAAAGATGATAGAGACATATTTTGAGCTCAGGTCATTGGCTTTCAGCGCTCGGAATCCATTGAGCTTTAAGGTTTGGGTCTTCCATCTCTTTATCTAAAGGAAAGATGGGGCGTTTAATCCTTTTATAGTCTAGTCTTTCCAGATCTTGGTCAACTCCACCAGGGGTAAGAGCCATGATCCAATCTCCCCGCATATCATAAAGTTCAGGAACTAAATAGCCAATTTTCACTACCAGAATAGCTGAATTTCTTGGATCTAATCCTAATCGTGTAAAATCTTTTTCATAGTGATAAGGTTTTCTTTTTTTGGTAACAATGATTTGAACACTGCCCACCTTGACCACTACTTCCGTCTCAGCATATAAATCACCGTGGATGAGGGCTTCTACAGTTCCTTCGAGTTTAATAGGAGGCGCATAGCGATGGTCGATTTCCCCACCTACGTAAGCAGCAACCTTACCGCCTATACCTACCGCTATAGCCTGTTCTATAAGCTTAGGTCCAGGTATTGAAGCGTAGATAAGTTCGGGCCCGGTGGCTGACTTTAGTTCGGGGTGAGCGAGTATTTCCCTCAAAGTCCAAGTTACGTCTCCAGCGCCTCCTGCTGTAGGGTTGTCACCCATGTCGCTAATGATATAGGGATTTTTTTTACTTGCTAAGGCATAAGACAAACTCTTTTCGAAAGTAGTTGTGGGTGCCACAAACTGAAATTCGGTTCTCTTTCCCCAAAAGCTGGACGCCAAAAGTTCAGCTGTTTTCTTGACGGTTGGTTGGTCATCACCGGTAACCATGACCACAGCATGATTCCTGGGCTCATCAGCCCAAGCATAACCAATCCAAATGGCAGCATCGATGATGCCCTCTTGAGCAGCAGCAGGAGCTACTTTTGCATAGAGACTTTTCCCAGGTTCAATGCGGGTGCTTGTTTTTTCACCGGGTAATAATATGGGAATGGGAATCCATGCTTTAAATGCAGGTTTCCCTTTGCCATTTTCCAGTCGAACCAAAAGGTTTTCTAAGGCCCGTTCTTTCGATTCGAGCGCATCCTCATGTGGTGCCATGCGATAACAAGTGATCAGATCCGTGTGATGCGCTAATTTTTGAGAGACATTCCCATGCAAATCCATAGAAGTTGAAATGAGTGTTTGGGTACCGATTACCTTTCTAATTCTTTCAATAAAGTCACCTTCAGGATCGTCTAGGCCTACGACACTCATCGCCCCATGGATATCAAAAAACAACCCATCATAAGGTTTATATTTATTGAGTGAGTCCAAGGTTTTAGTTACCAGACGCTCATAAGCGTCACGGGTAACTCGACCTCCCGGGAGGGCATGACCTTTGAGAATGGGCACCCATGTAGCTCGCTGTCGCATAGCAGTACTTTGTGCCAAAAAAGGGTAAAAGTCAAAAATAGCTTCGCCGGTCTTGGCATGAAAAGCTTTCTCATGCGTTAAAGCAGGAGAAAAGGTACTGGATTCAATGGCTAATCCTGCAATGGCAATTTTAAGCGTAGGACTTTGAAGAGCAGTAGTTTTGTTGTCAGATGGAACACAGCTCAAAAGGGTAAAAAGAAGAACTGAAAAAATAAATATTTTATTCATAGAAAAGAGAATGAATTTTAATTCAACAATTTACTAAAATTCTTACATTCGTAATATTTTTAGATAATTTATTTGTCATTATTATTCGATTTTATTCAAATAAGGAATTTTTTTTAACCTTTGTCGTTAACCCTGTTGACGGGTAAGAAAAAATTAAGAAAGCTCAACAAAGGAGAGTGGGTCAAAGGTTTAGTAAGGGATTCAATATCTAAGAGACGGTTTGATAGAAATGAACCGCTTTTCATAAATTATTTAAGTATAAAAAAAGGTTTAAATTCACATTGATTCAATCTTGTTTTATGGAGGCAGCAGACATCATATTATTCAGTTCAATAGCGCTGACGCAGTTGACTTTTTTGGGGATTCCTTACGTTATAAATGAGTCCAACGCAAAATATTATCTTGCTGGGTACAATACGCTTTCAGAGGAGGACAGAGAAAATTATGACCTCAAAGGCTATCTCGTCTTCCAAAAAAAATTCCTAACCTTTTACAGTTTGATAACGGCGTTCATTTTCATCAATACTTATCTTATTTTTGTTGTATCAACAGCCCTCATCATTTATGTGATTGCGCTACTCATTCCCTTACCTTATTTTATAGTTCAAGGGAATAAATTTAAACATCGAAAGACCTGAGATAAATGTGATTTTAAGAACTTTTTCTAATGAAATAAAGTAGGTACATGGGGTTGATAAGTGTCCTCAAATAGATACTTAAATGAGCTATGGAGGGGCTCACACAAATTAATAAGGCTGTAATTTCCCCTTTTTTAAAAACCAAATATTACTCAAATTGGAAATTTGAATTGAACTATTTTAACAAGATAAAGGTTATTATGTTATGACTGAATTATCCTATTTACTGCAAGTAATTTTGGCTTTATCCATCGTTTACGTTTGGGTATTCCGATTCGAAAATATTGTTTTAGAATTCAAGCAGTACGAATTATCTGACTTAACACGAAATTTTGTAGGTGCTGCTAAAATTGCATTATCAACTTTATTGGTTGCAGGTATTTGGTTTCCACCTTTGGTACTCATGTCATCTATATCTATGGCCATCCTCATGGTCTTTGCCCAGTTAGCACATTTTAAGGTAAAGAATCCATGGATCAAACATGTACCCTCGTTTGTACTCTTGATCTGTTCTCTACTTATCGCAGGTATCGCTGCTGAGGTCATTTAGCTTTGGTTATTTTTCATAATTTACTTATTGGATTTTCTGCGATATCCTTCCTCATCTATGGGGGTGCTTATTTTTTTTCAAAAGAGATGAAAGCTGAATTTAAGAGGTTTGGTTTGGAGAAATTTGGGGGTCTTACGGGATGCTTGGAAATAGGTGGTGGTATAGGACTTATCATCGGTTTATGGGTACCCACTTTGTTGACTTTGGCCTCTTTGGGATTATTTCTTTTGATGGTTTTGGGTTTCGGAGTAAGGCTCAAAATGAGAGATAGCTTGGCGCTCACCCTCCCCTCATTTTTTTATATGTTGCTCAATCTCTACATATTTTGGTTTGTTGGATTGAGTGATTTTTAAACTTTTAGACAAAAGGATTGTCGATGATTTTTTTTTGTTTAGGAGTCGCATCACTTTTTTAAAATTAAGGGAGTGAACATTACGCTTCATATCGAAATATAGACCGAGAAGTAAAAGCGGTTTTCATAGTCCTGAATATTTTTCTATTTTACATCAATAATAGATGACAAGAGAGTTATGAAAAAAGTGTTTTTAATGCTGTGCCTATTGGGTATAGCACTGCCGTATTATCAATTACTATTGTTTATTCAAGGGGATGGATCTATGGCCCAATTTTGGACACAAGCCTTCGGTTCGTATCCAGCTTCTATGTTGGCTATGGATTTAAGCGTAGCGGCTTTGTCTTTTCTGATTTTTCTGATTTATCAAAGGGTACAAAAACGAATAAATCTTTCTCAATTTATTAAGTATTTTATTTGTCTCTTTTTAGTCGGTTTTTCCCTAGCCTTACCATGGTATTTATATGACCATTATGATCAATAGATAGCATTGGGAAGCACCACCTGTTAGGCATCAGATTTTTATTTGGGAATATGGGATGCCCTAAAAGGGCGGTAATATCACGGTGGATATCCCCAATAAGTCCAATCTCCATTTACTCGAGAATCCATCAGACCGGAAGTTTTGGCGCCGCTATTTCCTGCAGAATTAATTAAACAGGAAATGATTTCAGACAAATGGGTAGATATTTCTGATGAGGTACGCAATATCTATTCTATGTGGAGGCCTACAGACCTTATGGCCTTGAATAGGCGCAGGAGACATCAGAAATTCATTAAAATAGCTAGATTATTTTTAATGGAAAAGCTAAGAAATTCAATGAAATATGACTTTTTTTTTAACATCGCAGTCAAAGAAAGAAAAATAATTCACGAAATTGGTGTTTTTATGGCTGAGTCTATGATTGGAATCTTATCTTTCCACTTTTTTTAATAAAATCAATTTATTGATAGTGTTCTATTGATATTTACCTGAACGAAAAACATTATAAATATTAAATATGAATCTTCTAAAGTATATACAAATCTTTAGTCTAAGTGTCACACTTATATTATTTAGTAATTGTGGCAGTAATGAGACTGATCCCACAGGAATGGGTATAGATGAGCCGACTATAGATCCTATGATTTTAGATTTAGACGGAGATGGGATAACAAATGATGCAGATACTTGTGATTCGACGCCTTCCGGTGCTCTAGTAGATGCTTTTGGTTGTAGTTTTATAAACGAATACGATCCAAATTATTTTTTAGTTTGGCAAGATGAATTCTTAGATGAAGGTGCCGTGGACGGTACTAAATGGCATCATCAAATAATAGCCCCAAATAATGGTAGCTGGTTCAATGGAGAAAAACAGCATTATACAGACAAGATTACTAACTCTTATGTGAGCGACGGTGTCTTGATAATAAAGGCGATTAAGGAAAGCTACGAGGTTGACGGCTCGACACAAAATTACACCTCTGCAAGACTAAATTCCAGATTTTCTTTTAGATACGGGCGTATTGATGTGAGAGCAAAATTACCAGGATCTGCCGGGACATGGCCGGCCATTTGGACTTTGGGGACCAACATAAATGAAATTGGAAACTATTTTGGGAGTACTTATGGGAATGTGGGTTGGCCCAGTTGTGGTGAAATCGATATTATGGAACAAAATGGCTGGGACAAAACTGAACTCATTGGGCATTTCCATTGGGGGCATACAAGTACAGGCGAATATGCAAGTTATGGTAATACAGCCATTATAGAAGATGCGATGGATGAATTTCATATCTATTCATTGGAATGGACAGAAGGTCAACTTAAGGTATTACTCGATAATAACGTATTTTTAACAATGAATAATACGGCTTCAATACCTTATGACAACCCACATTATATTTTACTTAATATAGCTATGGGTGGAAATTTAGGTGGAGCCATTGAGGCAGACTTTTCTAGTGATTCAATGCAAGTTGATTATGTCAGGGTATATGAGATGGAGTAAACCTCATCTCGAACAACCCTAAAGCCATTTTCACCAATTATAGTTTTCTGAAAAATCAAAAAATAACTCCAAAGGCATCATTTTGACGTCTTACACAAAGGTTATTTTTGATATTCAGAGGAAGCATAATGGTTGTGAAAGACCCCCTACTTATTTTCACATAAGAGAATAAATCTAGGTGAGCATATAAAAACCCATTTACTCTGTGGATATTTATTTTATAACCACATAGATGAGAGTATATCCTAAAGGAAATCAAATAGGGACTAAAAAGGATGTGATCTCTATCTTTAGATTTACTTTTTATTTGGGAATGAAAAGTGGGGTAAAGGAGGCTATGAATAAAATATTATTGGATCAAAATCACTATATTGGGAACATTTATTTCGGAATGTGTATAAAGTATAAAAGCATGTTAAAATGAGGACTCAATTAAAAAGGATGGTTGCTTAAAATGCAAGAAATGAAAAAAAGTTTGTTCAATAGCCTAATAAAGTTTGGCTTCATAGTATGCTTTTTTTCTTTTACGGAGCTGATTTCATGCCGTGATAAAGACGTTGAAGCTTTAGTTGAAACCATTCCCCCACCTAATGATTCGGGTGAATTGCCTTATCTAAGAATTACTACAGCCCGTTCGATTAAAAATGAACCTAAAGTATCTGGAAATCTCATTCTTTTCGAGAACCATGAAAATGTATTTTCAACTCAAATAGGGATTGAATATCGGGGATCAACATCTTTTCGCTTATCAGATAAAAAGTCTTTCGGGTTTGAAATATGGGACGAACAAAAGGCAGGTATAGATGCTTCTATTTTGGGATTTCCAGAAGAAGAGGATTGGATCTTGACAGGTCACGTTTTCAAAGCTTCAGAAAGTATTATTTTTGATCCATCTCTCATGCATCACTACATCGGTTACACCCTTTATCGTTCTATGGGTCGTTATGCAAGTAGAACCAAGTACGTTGAGCTAGAAGTGAATGAAGATTATTTGGGGGCTTACCTATTAATGGAAAAGTTAAAACGGGACAAAAACCGATTGGATATTGCCAAGTTGTCTTCAGTAGATAATGCGCTTCCAGAGGTCTCAGGAGGATATATTTTAAAAATTGACAAAACAACAGGGGGAGATGTGGCCACAGATCAATCACTAAGTTATTATGAAGAAAATTGGGCGGATGATGCGCGGTACTCCGAAGAAATTAGTTTTCGTTCTAAATATGATATTAACGGAAATTTAGTTTTAGGCCCAGCCTTTGATCCTCCTTATCACGACAATCAATATCTAGAAACCTACTTTTTATATGAATACCCCAAAGCGGATCAAATCACGTCTCAGCAAAAAGAATACATCCAGAAATATATCGAAGAGTTTGAAACAGCGCTACTGAATGATGATTTTTCATCCCATGATCGTTTGTACACTGACTATATTGATTTGAATAGTTTCATTGATTTTTTTATTATCAATGAAATCACTTCCAATGTTGATGGGTATCGATTGAGCACTTATCTTCATAAAGATCGAAATCAAAAACTAAAGATGGGCCCAATTTGGGATTTAAATATAGGTTATAATCGACAGGAAAGAGTTCCTACAACAGACTGGATAGTTAACTACAATAAATATGTTGAAAGAGATGCATGGATGGTGCCTTTTTGGTGGCCTAGATTATTGCAGGACCCCATTTTTCAACAGCAGCTGAAAACACGTTGGCAGCTACTTAGATCTTCAAAATTATCTAATTCCTCAGTTTTAAATTTAGTGCAAAACACCGCAGATTATTTGATAGAAAACGGGACGATTGACCGTAATTATAAGCGTTGGAGTGGTATTGATGTGGACTACCCTTCAGTAATTGATGATTTAAAAATTCATTTGGAACAACGCTTAGATTGGATGGATCTACAAATTAATGCATTTTAATAGGGGTGATAAGTTCATATCAATGAACGATCAGATATGCTGTAATCATTGATTACCTTCAAATTGAGTCTACTTGCCTTAGCTGTTGGGCAGGAATTAATCGAAACCGAATTTGGCTACTTCAAGAGCGTTGAAACATCCTTGAATTAAGACTCGGTTTAATACAATCCCTAAGATAGATGACTGAATCCTACGGCTCTGCACAAGGATTGACACCTCTGCGTCTGAAGTGTTTTCAACAAAAAGGGCGGAGTTAATTTTAAGACGTTGATTTCTTAAGTTTTTAATCCGAAAACAAAATCTTTGTGCCTATGTGGGTACCTATAAACTAAAAAGCCCCAATACTAATAGTACTAGGGCTTTTATGCAGAGGAGGAGGGATTCGAACCCCCGGTACCTCTCGGTACGCCGGTTTTCAAGACCGGTGCATTCGACCACTCTGCCACTCCTCTGTGCATTTTGGCCTTAAAAATTGGTTCGCAAAACTAATCTATCTTTTAAACTAATCAAGCGAACGAGGTAATTTTATCTGATTTGAATTTAAAATAAATCATATTACAAAAAAACGAAATACAGGATATTCTCAAAATGTAATCTGTAATTTTAGGTTATGTTTCAAGATACCGCGCCACTAGCCGAACGCATGCGACCCAAAAGCCTGTCTGATATCATTGGCCAAGGACATTTGGTGGGAGATCAGGGCATACTTCGTAAAGCGATTATTTCTGGTAGGATACCTTCTATTATTTTCTGGGGACCTCCAGGTACAGGTAAGACCACCTTGGCCAACATAATCGCCAATGAGGTAAAAGTACCCTTTCATGTACTCAGTGCGATCAGCGCAGGCGTAAAGGACGTAAGAGAGGTGATCGCCAAGGTGAGACCCGGTCAAAAAAATATTTTATTCATTGATGAGATCCATCGGTTCAATAAATCTCAACAAGATGCTTTGTTGGGAGCCGTCGAGAAAGGAAAGATTACTTTGATCGGTGCCACCACTGAAAACCCCAGCTTTGAAGTCAATGCAGCGCTTTTGTCGAGAGCTCAAGTTTACCGGCTCAACCCCTTGACATCCGAAGAACTCAACGCCATCATGATGCAAGCCATCGAGAAGGACAATATCCTAAAAAGTTATAAGATTACCATTAAGCAAACTGAGGCAATTTTCAATCTGTCAGGAGGTGATGCACGCAAATTATTGAACCTCTTAGAGCAAGTGGTGACCAGTCAAAAATCTAATAAGGCGATCGTTACAGATGTCTTGGTCATGGAGGTAGCACAGCAAAAAACGGTATTGTATGACAAAAAAGGAGAGATGCATTATGACATCATTTCAGCCTTTATCAAATCCATAAGGGGGAGTGACCCCAATGCAGCGGTATATTATTTAGCCCGAATGATTGAAGGAGGAGAGGAGGTTAAATTTATCGCAAGGCGACTGGTGATTTTGGCCGCTGAAGATGTTGGCAATGCCAATCCGACCGCTTTGGTGATGGCTACCAGCGCTTTTCAAGCAGTAAGTTTCATAGGCTACCCAGAATCACGTATTATTTTAGCCCAATGCGTCACGTATTTGGCGAGTTCACCTAAGAGTAATGCCAGTTATAAGGCCATTAATGAGGCGCAAGCGGTGGTGGACAAGACCGGTGACTTACCTGTACCCATGGGATTACGAAACGCACCTACTCAATGGATGAAAACGGAGGGCTTTGGTAAAGGATACCAATATGCACATGATCATCCTGGAAATTTCATTCCATCAGAATTCTTACCGGCCACAATAGCCGGAACCAAATTTTATGATCCAGGGAACAATCCTCGCGAAGAGGAATTGCGCAAGCAATTGAGAGGGAAGTGGAAAGAGAAGTACGGATATTGAAAGGGTTTTGCCTCAAAGAGAGCTATGGGGAGGTCTTTACAAGGATTCAAAAAGTCAATAGACCTCATTATTTCTAGTGAGAGCTTATCGCTAGTACTCGGTATTGTCTGCAAGAACAGCGTTTCATATTTTTGTAATGGATTTAAAAGATCTGGATGAAAAATACATCAGATACTTCTATTAATTCAACGCAGTGACTACTTAAAAGACATCATTCCATGAGAAAATATTTAATTGCCTTAGTCCATCTTGGATGCTTCCTTTTCACTTCATGTACCTTTAACTCAAGTAAAGAGAAGGTCCAAGAAACACAGCAAGAGGTCAACGTATACACGCATAGGCATTATGCACCTGACAAAGAGTTGTTTGCTCAATTTGAAAAGGAATCGGGAATCAAAGTCAATGTAGTCAATGCAAGTGCTGATGAATTGATGCTGAAAATGGAAAATGAAGGGGCACAATCTCCAGCAGATGTATTGATTACCGTTGATGCAGGGCGCTTACAAAGAGCTAAGGAAAAGATGCTTTTACAGGCTGTAACTTCAGAAGTATTGACAAGTAATGTGCCTAGTCATTTACGCGACAAAGACGGGCATTGGTTTGGCCTGACCAAACGCAGCCGGGTCATCGCCTATGCAAAAGATCGAGTCACCAAAGATCAATTATCCACTTATGAAGCGCTGACAGAGGATCAATGGCTGGGGAAGATACTCGTACGTTCTTCGGGCAATATTTATAACCAGTCCTTAATGGCCTCCATGATCGCAAATCTTGGAGAAGAAGCCGCCGCACAATGGGCCGCTGGTATACTCAAAAATATGGCAAGATCGCCCAAGGGGAGTGATCGTGATCAAATGAAGGCTGTAGTAGCCGGAGTGGGAGACCTTGCGATTGTCAATACCTATTATGTAGGTAAACTACTCACCTCTCCGGATTCATTAGAGCGTGCGGTGGGTCAGCAGATAGGTATCTTTTTTCCAAATCAGGAAGGTCGAGGTACGCACATCAATGTGAGTGGGGCAGGAGTCGCCAAGTATGCCCCTAATAAGGCCAATGCCATCAAATTCATTGAGTTTTTGTCAAGTGAAGCTGCACAGGAAATATTTTCCTCTTCAAATTTCGAATATCCGGTAAACCCCAAGGTAAAAATGTCTCCTTTGCTCCAGTCATGGGGCACCTTTACAGAGGATCAGTTGTCCTTGTCTACATTGGGAGCACTGAATAAATCAGCCGTATTGTTATTTGATCAAGTGGGCTGGAAATAAAAAGAGATATATCTGGATGTGTTTAAGTAGGATGTGTCATATTCGATTATGTAGAAGTATAAATTTTGTAGTATGATTCTGGATGGTCTAATGTAGCCACTAAAACTCTCTATTTTCAATTTTTATAACAAGAACCCCAACGTATATGCTATAAAAACTAAGCAAACTTGAATTACCTTTGCTTATAATTTCAACGTTGTTTATTACGCACGTCCATTAAGCCAGGTACTTCTTGTTCTCATCTTTCTACCATAACGCTAAAATTGACAAGAAGTGGTCTTTATTGACCATCGCCATCGTGTTATTATTAGGGGCTCCATTACTAACCATTTTATTAAAATTATTCAGTGGGCCGGGTGAAAGTTGGGCACACATCAAAGAATATTTGCTCTTAGATTATCTTTCCAATTCTCTATTCCTAATGGTTGTGTGCAGTATTTTCACTCTAATTTTAGGTGTGATACCTGCGTGGCTCGTATCTGCTTACAGCTTCCCCTTCAGAAAGTTATTCCAGTGGCTGCTCATATTGCCTTTGGCTTTTCCTAATTATCTCACGGCCTATGCTTATGCTGGATTGTTTGATTATTCGGGCATTTACGAGCGAATGATGGTTCAAATCTTTAATGTAGATCATGTTTCGCATGTAGATATTATGGGGATTTGGGGATTGGCTTGGGTTATGAGTTTTTCACTTTATCCTTATGTTTACCTTTCTGCGCGAAGCTTTTTTTCTCATCAATCTCATAGGCAAATGAGTGCGGCTAAGGTATTGGGAGCGGGCCGATTTAAGGCTTTTTATTCTATTGCGCTGCCCTTGGCAAGGCCAGCGGTAGTTGGTGGTTTACTGCTCGTTGTGATGGAGGTTTTGGGCGATTATGGATCGGCTTATTATTATGGGGTCAGCACCTATACTACGGCTATTTTCAGGTCATGGTTTGCCCTTGAAGAACCCGAGACTGCCGTATATTTATCTGCACAGCTGTGCATGTTCATCCTTTTTTTGATTGTGATGGAGCGCAGTCTTCGGGGGAAGAAGAAATATCAATTTAACAGTGAGGGTAGCCAAGAGCACATCAAAAAAACACCTAAAGCCCACATTCAGATCATGTTCATGCTGGTGATCTTAGTTCCGATTTTATTGGGTTTCATATTACCTTTGATTCAAATGCTGTATTGGGCTTCGCTTACGTTTCATGAGGTTTGGTCGACCTCATTCTTAACTATTGTTTGGTCAAGTTTCTACCTTTCAATGATTACTGCATTCATTTGTATTTGTATTTCTTTCTTTTTGATTTATGCAGCTAAATGGAGTCGATCTCTTATTATTCAACGATTAAGTACCTTACCCGTTTTGGGTTATGCGGTGCCAGGCGTAGTGATTGCCGTAGGCCTCATGATCCCTACGTTAATTTTTGATAAATGGCTGGTAAATGCAGCTCAGTATTATTTAAACTGGTCGATGGGATTCTTAATTAATGGAACCATTATAGGACTGATTTTTGCCTATTCAGTAAGGTTTCTAGCAGTGGCCTATCATCCCATAGAAGCCAATATACAAAAAACAGGCATGCGTTTTGATCAATCGGCGCAAATGATGGGGGTTTCACGATGGAAAAGAATGTTACAAATCAATATACCTCTCAATAAGTTGGGACTTATTAGTGGTGCCTTGTTGGTATTTGTGGATACCATGAAGGAATTACCATTGACGCTTTTGCTCAAACCCTATGGTATCATGACGCTTTCGGTGAAAGCATTTGAATATGCAAGCGATGAGCGTATTGCGGAAACGGCATTACCTGCTTTATTCATTATCATGACCGGATTAATTCCAATATTTATCTTAAATAGAATGATGAACGCATGACCGTACTCAATATTCATGGGGTTAGTAAAAGCTATACATCGGATCGGAATCGCGTACTATCTAATTTAGATTTTACCTTAGAAAAGGGAGAGATTTGTGCTTTTATAGGCGAAAGTGGGACAGGGAAAAGCACCTTACTAAAACTAATTGCTGGATTAGAATCGAGTGATTCAGGGACGATCATTCTCGAAGGTAATACGGTTGAAAGTGCGAGCAAATTCGTCGGAGCGGAGGATCGAGGTATCGGGTTTGTGTTCCAGGACTTTGCCTTGTTTCCCCATATGAGCATAAAAAAGAATGTAGGTTATGGGTTAGCGAAGTCCCAAGATTCGACCGCACGTATATCAGAGGTGTTGCAGATGGTAGGATTAGATTCGTATGGCGATCGATACCCTCACGAACTGTCAGGGGGAGAACAACAACGGGTTGCACTGGCCCGAGCTTTGGCACCCAATCCAACGTTACTGCTGCTGGACGAACCTTTTAGTAATTTAGATACGGCTCTGAAGGCTCAGATCAGAAATGAGCTTTTTGAGATCATAAAAGCAACAGGTGTCAGCTGTATATTCGTCACCCATGATGCGCAAGATGCGATTTCATTAGCCCATAAAATTGCAGTATTAGATCAAGGGAAAGTGGTACAGATGGGCACTCCAAAAGCTCTTTTTAATCAACCTTCTACGCCCGCCATTGCAAGATTTTTTGGAGAGATCAACATATTTAATGAAGAGGAGTTCCAGTATTTTGAAATGGAATTAGAAAAGGCTGACTTTTATGGGATCAGACCAGAGCACATAAGATACAGTCTGATCCCTGAGAAAAACAGTCACGCTGCAGTGATTATGAGAGAGACTTTCCATGGTTTGCGGCGCAAGTATAGGGTTAAGTTGGCCAGTCAAATGGAACTAGATTTGATCGTAGATGCCGAAGTACCGATCGAGGGTAAAGAGGTATTTATTACCTTACCTAGCGCTCACCTGTTGACGTTCCATAAGAAGGGATAGTACCATTCATATGGTTTTAATGTGAGTTTTTTTACCTTAGGTCACCTTTAGTTTGTTGGCGTTTATTATCTGCTATTTGCTACGGTTGGGTAATATTAAATATTTCGAATGAGACTGCTTTTTTATTTTTTAAGATTTTGAAATTCCAAGTTCGTGTATATTTACCTTTTATTTATTTATAACGTTCACTTTAAATAATGCCTCTATGCAGCAAATCATAGGACCTTTTACTCAGATCGTAACCTTCAAGCAAACCGCTTTAAAAGGTCCGCTAAAGGCGTCAGATATGGATATTGTGGAAAATGCGGGGGTTCGTGTTGATTCGGGAGTTATTATCGAAGTCGGTCCTTTTGAGCACTTGACAATAAAGGAGGCGACACATAATGTGATGGTAAGGGAGATCAGCGGCCCTCATGTTTTGATGCCGGGTTTGATAGATTGCCATACCCATATGGTTTGGGCAGGCTCAAGAGCTGCAGATTTTGAACGGCGCAATAGTGGGTTGAGTTACCAAGAAATTTTAGCCTCAGGTGGAGGTATATTAGATACAGTCAAATGGGTGGGACAGGCGACCAAAGAAGCGCTCAAAAAGCTCCTTCATCAAAGGGTATTGATACATCAGTCTGATGGAATTACCACACAAGAAATAAAAAGTGGCTATGGATTGGATGCGCAAAATGAACTTAAAATGCTGGAGGTGATTCACGAGGTCAATAGGGAAGTAAAAGTAGATCTAATCCCTACTTTTTTGGGCGCGCATGTGTGCCCAAAGGGTTATGAACGGGCCTCTTATTTGGACTATTTATTGACTGAAGTAGCTCCAAAAGCCAAATTATTGACCCACCGTGCAGATGCTTTTATCGAAGCTGAGGCATTTCCAGTCCAAATAGCACAACCTTATTTAATGGCCTTGAAAAATTTAGGGTTTGATTTAACCTTACATGCCGACCAATTCTCGAGTGGAGGGGTGGCATTGGCCGTCCAAATGGGGGCAAAGAGTGCGGATCATTTGGAGGCAACAACTTCCCAAGATATTGCCTTGCTCGGGACTTCCAACACAGTAGCCGTTGCCTTGCCCGGTGCCTCTTTGGGCTTGGGTATGGCTTTTGCTCCCACCCGAGCTTTATTAGATGCCGGTGCTTGCCTTGCGATTGCCTCGGATTGGAATCCTGGTTCTGCACCCAATGGAGATTTATTGGCGCAATGTGGCATTTTAGCTGCACATCAAAAATTAACTGCTGCGGAGACACTTTCTGGGATCACCTTTAGAGCGGCTCAAGCACTTGGACTTACCGATAGAGGCAGATTAGTTCCTCAGTACTTATTTGATGCCATTGCTTTTCCTACCCATGATTACAGAGAGATTCTCTACCAACAAGGGACCTTGAAACCCGATATGCTTTGGAAAAAAGGTGATTTATTGATAAATAGTGCTACCTAAAAGATATTCAGGAAGCTTTCAGTAAAACTCCTTTATTAACCTTTGACTTTTATTTCTCAATGAAAGGCCTATTTTTGTCTCAGTTCAAATAGCATAACATGCAAGCACTTAATGATTTTCTCGCACTGATTGATGGTTTTATTGGAAGTTCCTTTTGGTTTCCCTACGTCTTGATAGGAACTGGATTGTTTTTCACTATTTATCTAAAATTTCCTCAAATAAGATATTTTAGTTTTGCTATTAAGGTTTTAAAAGGCAAATTTCAACGTTCTGAAGATGAAGGAGATACTTCTCATTTTCAAGCATTGACGACTGCATTATCTGGGACCGTAGGCACTGGAAATATCTCAGGTGTGGCCCTCGCAGTGCACATGGGTGGCCCTGCCGCTCTTTTTTGGATGTTGGTCACTGCAGCGGTGGGCATGTGTACCAAATTTGTAGAGGTGACCTTGTCTCATAAGTATCGTGAAAAGGCGGCAGACGGGAGTATGGCAGGGGGTCCGATGTACTTTATGAAAAATAAAATGAAGATGCCCTGGTTAGCGGGTATTTTTGCTGTGGCTACCGTGCTGTCATCATTCGGAACGGGCAGCTTACCTCAGATTAACAGTATTTCTAATGCCATGCAAGCAACCTTTGGTATAGATCTTTGGATGACAGGCTTGGTACTATCTATTCTTTTGGCCATTGTCATTGTCGGTGGGATCAAGAGAATTGCTTCGGTTACAGAAAAACTAGTACCCAGTATGGCGCTGATTTATTTTATAGGTGCCCTTGCGGTTATTTTTTACAATATTGAAAATATTTGGCCCTCTTTTCTATCCATATTTCAGCACGTATTCAGTCAAACGGCCGCTACGGGCGGTTTTCTTGGGGCTTCTATTGCTTTTGCATTAAACAAGGGGGTTGGGAGAGGACTTTTTTCCAATGAGGCGGGGCAAGGAAGTGCTCCTATTGCACATGCGTCGGCCAAGGGTAAAGAACCTGTTTCAGAAGGTTTAGTGGCGATCCTAGAGCCTTTTATTGATACGATTGTTATTTGTACCCTTACCGGTTTGGTTTTACTTTCATCGGGAGTTTGGAATGAGAAGCACCAAAATGAGTTTCAGTATACGGATATGGAAGTCTTGCAAGGCGTTTACGATGATGAGACAGAGGAGGGAATACAGGAGTTATATGGTCATATTTCGGGTGAAAGACCCCTGCCCTTATTTGTTGGAAATTTAGATGTGGTAGAGGGAATTATTCAAAATGAGGTGACCATCATTCATGCCCGATCAAAAGCGGAAGAGATCAAGTTATTATTAGATGATGTGCCTTGGACGGGTGCCGCGGCGGTACTTAATGGGAAGTCTCAAAATCCCGAAATCATATTCAGTGGAAAATCACTGGTGCACAGTGCACCACTAACGGCCATTGCCTTTCAGCGGAGTTATTTTGGCATATGGGGCCAGTACATTGTTTCCATAGGTCTACTATTGTTTGCTTTTAGTACAGCCATTTCTTGGTCTTATTATGGAGACCGAGCGATGACCTATCTGCTTGGGGCCAACAGTGTTATTTATTTTAGGATTGTTTACGTCATTGCTTTTTTCTTGGCGGCATTTATTGATACGACCATCATATGGACCCTTTCAGGGATTACCATCGCTTTGATGACCTTGCCCAATCTTTTTGGTTTACTCTATTTGAGAAAAGACGTTAAGAGTTCGGTATCAGAATATTGGATTGCCTTCAAGAAAGACTGGCCTGATGAAAAAACGCCTGAATAATAGGGAAAGGCCCAAAGCTGAAAATCTCAATAGGCATGCTTGCCTTGAACAAGATTAATTCGAGTGCTTTAAAATGGCTTTGATTCTCTGCCAAGACTTATCTCTAGCTGATACATTCTCTTGGCTGCCATTGGGGTCATCACCAGACCTCATGTACGCGTGCCCTGCACCTTCATAAATCTCGTATTCATATTGTTTTTGATATTGCTTCATCGCTGCTTCAGAAGCAGGAAGTGTTGCATTGACCCGTTGGTCAGACCCACCGTAAAAACCGTAGATAGGTGCTGTAATGTTTTCATAAAGGGCTTCATTTTTAGGCCCTGTTCCGTAAAAAACCATGGCCGCAAGTAATCGGTCGTTGTGTGCGGCATAGGTGAAAGTTTGAGATCCTCCCCAGCAAAATCCCATGACAGCTACTTGACCAGTGCCGGCAGGCATGTTTTCCGCATAGGTAAACACGGCATCAAGATCATTCAGTACCTCAGGTTGTTCGAGTGCGTAAATACTGGTACGCGCTTGATCGGAGTTGGGATAGTCCATCGTTTTCTCATATTCGGAACTGATTCCTGAGATCAGATCTGGAGCCACTACAATATATCCCGCTTCAGAAAGTTGATCTGCCATGGACCTTGCCCAATCATTTAGGCCTCTATTTTCGTGAATAAGTAGAATTACTGTAGCAGACTTACTTGATTCAGGATAGGTTATAAAACAACTTAGATCACGACCATTAGATTTTAATTTAATCCATTCATGGTGCCTTGGTGAATGTTCCAATTGTGCGGTTGCATAGGTCTGTCCTAAAGTGGTCGTAGAGATTAAAGATAAATACAAGAGGATGAACAGAGATTTCATAGTTAATTTATTGAGTAGTGTCTTTCAGAGTAGTGTCTAGTTTTACTGATATTGTCCGAAGTTCTTGAGCCAGCGAGTCATAGTTTTTTGATCTTGTCAGTAGAAATTTTTTTCCTGAATTTAATTTTAGGTAAGCCACATATTCAGAGTATTGGCTATAGCGTACCCTACCTCCCCAAGAAGTCATGGCTTGTCTCATTTTTGTAGCATTGATGAAGATATATTTGATATGCTTGAAAGATGTTGGTGCACCCCATTTGTTACCTAAAACCCAAATATATTCATGAATGAATTTTTTGTTCATGTTGATTTCAATCATATCTTGTAAGGTCCAAATCAAAGGCAATATGGGAGCTAACAAAATCATAAGTGCTATGACAAGCGCTTTGGGTAGATAGCCCGTTAGTGCGATATAAATAAGAAATAAAATCAAGGTAAACACGATCCTGAAAGTGATAGGTAGACTATTTCCCCGACTTATTCGAATGATATTTGCTTTTTCCACGCTCATTGAATATTCAAAATAGCTCAAATACTTTAAAAAAGTATAGAGATGAGGTAAGTATTATCTAGCATTCCGAGTATTCAAGCTTATTAATTATTAATTTGCTGTTGTGGAGATGAATGGATTTGGAACGGTATTGCTTTTTATTTTGGGAGGATTGGGATTTATCCTCATGGCTTTAATGGTGGGAAAGTTGCTAAGGCCGAATCGTCCCAACGAAGAAAAACTTACTACCTATGAATCTGGAGAAGATCCGATAAACAATGCTTGGGGGCAGTTCAATTTGCGCTTTTATATCATTGCGTTGGTCTTTATACTATTTGAGGTTGAACTGGTGTTTCTATTTCCGTGGGCCGTGGTTTTTGCAGATGTAGATCTTATCTTGGCTACTAACGGCTTATGGGGGTGGTTCGCTTTAATTGAAACAGGCATTTTCATACTTATTCTAGGAGTAGGCTTGGCTTATGTTTGGGCGAATGGCATGTTGACATGGTTACGTCCGGATGGGCACATTTCTACCTTTAGTTCAAAAGTACCCAAAAAATTATATGAACAAATCAATCAAAAATATTCATGAAAGGATTACATGACCAGGAGTTGTCTCAAGGAGGGGTCATTGTTTCTAATATTGATGACCTGATCAATTGGGCAAGATTGTCCAGTCTGTGGCCTATGGGCTTTGGACTGGCTTGTTGTGCCATCGAGATGATGGGAGCGATGGCGACGGGATATGATATGGATAGGTTGGGCGTGTTTCCAAGGGCCTCCCCGCGGCAATCAGATGTGATGATTGTAGCAGGCACGGTTACTTTCAAAATGGCTGATCGAGTCCGGAGGCTTTATGAGCAGATGGCTGAACCGAGGTACGTGATTTCTATGGGTTCTTGTTCCAATTGTGGAGGGCCGTATTGGGAGCATGGCTATCATGTAGTCAAAGGAGTAGATCGGATCATTCCGGTAGATGTATATGTACCCGGTTGCCCCCCACGTCCTGAAGCGCTGATCGGTGGTTTTATGAAATTACAAGAAAAAATTAGGGGGGCATCTATTGTAAAGCCCTTGGCACTCGAACGATTAATTGAAAAAGAAAAAAATCAAAAGGTATGACTACGGATCTCATTTTTGACTTGTTAAAGAATTCTTTTGGTCAAAAAGTCTTAAAAATTAACCCAAATGACCAGCCTCAATCTATTGAAATAATGGCGCAAGAAAACCATGAATTATTTACCTTTTTGAGAGATGATGATCAGTTGTATTTTGACATGTTATCGTCGATCACGGGGATTGATAATGGGCCAGAGGCCAATACAATGGAGATGATTTATAACCTCTATTCCATTCCTTATGACTTGCATCTGATGGTTAAGACTAAATTAGATAGAGAAACGCCCATAGTACCTACGGTATCCGATATTTGGAAAACAGCCAATTGGCATGAACGAGAAATTTTTGATTTGCTAGGCATTCGTTTTGAAGGTCACCCTGATTTGAGGCGTATTCTATTACCCAGTGATTGGGAGGGCCATCCTTTAAGGAAAGATGATGTTTTGCAAGAACGATACCATGGGATTAAAGTGGATTATTAAATAGTAATTTTGGCTATTCAGTACACATATCATCCAGATCATTTAAAAAACTCTGAACCTATACACACCTCGGTATCTTCGCTCAAACGTGGAGAAATGGTGTTCAATATAGGGCCACAGCATCCTTCCACACATGGTGTACTGAGACTAGAGGTAGTGACAGATGGGGAAATCGTCAAAGAAGTAATTCCCCATATAGGCTATTTACATCGTTGTTTCGAGAAGCATGCAGAATCAATGCCTTTCAATCAAACGATTCCTTACGTAGACCGTATGGATTATATGTCAGCGATGAACTCAGAGCATGCTTATGCCATGGGGGTAGAGCGTATGTTGGGTATTACTGATCAAATTCCTAAACGCGTCGAATACATCAGAGTGCTCGTGGCTGAACTCAATCGAATTGCCTCTCATTTCGTGGCTATGGGTACCTATGGTTTAGACATTGGTGCCTTTACACCTTTTTTGTGGTTGATGAGGGATCGAGAACATATTTTAAGATTACTAGAATGGACGTGTGGTGCCCGGATGCTGTATAACTATGTATGGATAGGAGGTTTGTATTATGATTTGCCTTTGCAGTTTGAAGAGCGATGTGCAGAATTCAGTGCCTATTTAAAACCCAAGCTAGAACATTTAGAGACCTTATTAATCACGAATAAGATTTTTATCGAAAGAACTGCAAAAGTTGGCGTATTACCTTTGGACTTAGCGGTTAATTATGGTGTGACGGGGCCCATGCTCCGAGCCAGTGGTCTTAAGTATGATTTAAGAAGAGTAGATGGTTACAGTGTATATCCTGAATTAGATTTTGACATACCTATTGGGACGGGAGCCATGGGAGCTGTGGGAGATTGTTGGGATCGTACCTATGTGCGGATGCAAGAATGTCACGAGTCTTTAAAGATTATAGATCAGTGCCTTACCAAGCTTACACATGAATTTAAAAGGGACAAAGAGTTTAACCCCAGGGCATTAGTCCCTAAAAAAATAAGACCTAAGGCAGGAGACTATTACGTCCGTGCTGAAAACCCAAAAGGAGAATTAGGATTCTTTTTTCGAACCGACGGCCGCTCTGATATCCCGGTCCGCTGTAAAGCCAGAGGTTGTTCTTTTGTTAATTTATCGGTCCTTCCCGAAATTAGCAAAGGGGTCATGATTTCAGACCTCATCGCCATTGTTGGCTCACTTGATTTGGTCTTAGGAGAAGTGGATCGATAATCCGTAATCATCTTTTCGATGACTGATTACAGATTATCGACGGGTCTCTTCTTTAATTTACAACTCTTATAATGATCTCTACTCTTCTGTTGAGCGTTCTATTTTCTTCAGAACTATTCGGAACAATAGGTTGTGTTTCACCATAGCCCTTGGCGATCAATTGCTGAGATAGTACACCACGACTGATCAAATAATCTCGTACAACATTGGCCCTTGCTTTAGACAGTCTGAGGTTATCATTTTCTTGTCCTACATCATCGGTATGTGCAGCAATTTCAACGATCACGTTTTCATTATTAGTAGTCAAATCAATAATGGCTTCCAAACCACCTTTACTACTCAAGGAAATCGTTGTAGAGTTGGTTTCAAATAATATTTCGCCTTCATTCACCTTTCTATCAATTTCAATTTTAGTCAAGACAATTTCTTCATTAACAATGGGTTGGTCCTTCGCATTGCTCAAATTGATGACCCCTTGTTTGAAAAAATATTCTCTCGCTTTGACCTTGTAGGTAAATTGGGCGTTTTCAGCTGCTGTCGTGGTGTAAGCATTTGAGGCAACATTGCCCTTGTAGACCGTTTCCTTACTGCTTGCATTGACGAGTTCCAATCTACCGCCCATAACCTTTTCACCACTGGTAGATACAATAGCTAGATTAAGATCAATGGTGGTAGGTAGCACCTCTTCAGGAACTAAATTAATCGTTTTGTAGATACGGGTTTCCCAAACGCCTTGAACAGAATCTGGAATAACGATAGATTCAGTCATGGTAATAAAACCTTCCTTCTCAACTCTCAGTGCATAGGTAGTATCACTGACGATACCCATTGAATAAACTCCAAACATATCAGCAACAAACTCATCGTTGATGTAAATGTTAGCAGTTGTTGTATCTTGATCCACCATAGGATAAAAATAGATGGTACCTTTATAAGGTAAGGTTTTATCTTTCTTGACTTTAGGTGGCTTGACTTTTTTGATACGTTTTGGTCCACTGCCAAAAACCAGGTTGATACCTGCTTGACCTTGAATCCAATCAAGGTTATAAACGCTGTATCCAAACATCCTATCTACGCCTGCATAGAATTGTATAAAACCAGCGGTCGCCGAAATGGCAGCACCCATATTCAAACCTTGCTGCGGCATTTTGGTAACTGAGGTAGATAAAATAAATTTAGGACCGAATTTTCTATTGATACCAATACCAAAACCAGATCTGAACTCCCCTTGAATGATTCTTGAATTCATGGTGGCGATAATGTCAGTTTTGTCATCCCAAGGAGTGTAAATAAGACTGGCGACAATGCGTGTAGGCAAGTTGGTTTTGTAGGCTTCATTTAACTGATAATAATCAAAATTGTTATTGAAGGTATCCTCTATAACAGTACCCAAGTCGTCCTCTAATAAATTAAAATCGGGTAATTGAAATGAGCTATCTCTCAGACCGTAAGTCGAGACATTTTCTGTCCAGTTAATAACGCCTAAATCATTGATAGCTAGGGCCACAGTGAAATTTGAATCTATTTTATACTCTGCTCCGAGATCAACCGCAAATCCTTTATTGGCTGGAATAGCTAAACTTGTGTAGTCATCCGTTTCGGTAAAACCATCAAGATAGCCCGTTGATCCCTCTTCAGCATCTTTGATATTTACGAGACCCGCGCTTCTGATCATCATATTTTCGTAGCTCGCTTCCAATGCATAACTGTCTTCAGGTCCTTTGGTTAAAAAAGTAGCTTCGGTATCTGATGGCGTACTGAAATTAGAATAACCGTTAAGCATTTTTAACCTTAGGCCTAATTTTAAATTTGATTGGGGCAGCGTATAGGCCAATCCTAAGCCACGTTCAAGGTACATAGTAGAGTTAACACCAAAAGCCAAAGTTTGCTTATCCCCAATAAAAGCCCCATTTCCTTGCCAGAGTATATCCATTAGGCTTCCTGGAAGCGCCAAGTTGAAATTACTGCGAAGGTTTACAAAAAGGCTGATACCCAGACCCGTAGAGTCAGGCTGATTCCTTGGACCAAATTGATAACCCACATGAAAGAGGTTAAAAGAGGCGTCTCCAGTTATGTTAAAGCTTTTGCCAAAGTCATTGATGAGGTCATTGGCGTTGACAGCAAGGTCTCCATTGTCCTGCTTGGTAAACAAATCACTGTAGCTGAAGGCATTGTTCAGATATAAGTTCATACCGGGTCCAGGCAGTTTTAAGAAAAACTTACCTTCTGGAAAGTAGGCCGGGTTATAGTCTGTACTTTGCATCGTTGCATTTCCCAAATGATAGAAAGACGTGCCATACTGCGCAAAACTTGAAAAAGTAAGCAGTAACAGGGCGATAGTTAAAAAATGGCTTCTCATGGTCAATTTTTTAGTATTAATTTGTAACTTTTATCGAAAGAGTAATATTTACAGCAGCTGTTTTTAGTAATGGTAAGAACACACCATCAGGTGTATTTAAAGATAAAACTAATTGAATGGTTTCGGTAGTTTTCAATGCTGTTATGGCGTCACCATCTAGTGTTATGGTATTAGAAGAAGTACTCGATTCTATCATACCTTCGGCTGGCGATGTTGGAGCAGCGATAAGCTGAACATCCTCTTGACTATAAAGCTGAACACTGTCTGTATCTAAAAATTTCATATCTATACTGATACCTAAGGGTAGTTCGTTTACGGCAGTCAAAGTGAGTTCTATGGTTGGAATATCTTGATCATTGTCTTCCAAATCACCCAGTAAATCAGTGATGTCGTTTTTGTTGTTAAAATCCATTTCTTGAGTCACCGTGAGATCAGTAAGATTAATTACGACCGGTAGCTCCATGACCACATCAGACTCAATCTTTGCGCCTGAGTTCAGTCCGTACAAAGCAGTCCATTTGGTGATTACAATTGCCCACGCAATGTTTCCATCTTCGTCCTCAATATACTTAGGGTCGATGCCGCTCAAATCCGTACCCACAAATACAGTGTCCAGTAGTTCATAGTCACCTGCCTCATGGGTAAAAGTAGACGTCTCTAAAATGGCCTCATCTCTAAACTCTTCGACAATAGATCCAGTTTCTAAATCAAAATAATAAACCCAATCGTCGGTTGTATAGACATCACCGTCCGTGTCTGCAGCAATTTGAATGACCGTATCTGAGGGATCAATAATGGTCATATTACTTGGAGCTGGATCCGGAGACCATTCGGTTTCAGCATGTTGCATCCAAATGGTATCCGTCACTGCAAACGTGACTGAATCTATTTCTAAGGTGTCAATTTTGGTCACATAGGGTCCCAAGGTATCTATTCTGAAATAGATCACGGTATCAAGCACATCAGGAAAAGCTACAAAACCAATTTCCATAGTCAAACTATCCGGTTGGATAGACAGCATGTCTCGTAAGTTAGAATTTGTTTCGTCCAAATAGATATCTAAAGTTTCTTTCTTTGCCGTATCTAAACGCGTCGGAGTGTTGATCGGCTGGAGTGAATCGGCTGGATCATTCCAAATCAAATCAACAGATTCTTTCAGCAGGCCATTCTCATCATATTTAACTGCTTGAAATTTTAAGAATTGCAATGAAGAGGGGATTTGCAGGGTGTTCTTAAAATTAAAAGATAATTTGGGGCTTTCTACTTCGAAAGCACCCCCATCAAATTCTTCAAAAAAATCGATAGCAAACGATATGGCAGGTACTTCCAAGGTTTGTATCAATTCAACATCAAAATCCAAGTCAGGCTGTTCTCCCAGTTCTTCATCGATATCAACAGTATCACTTTCATTGAACTTAAAGACAATTATACCCGCTGAGTTAGTATAATATTCTAAATCATCCCCTGCGTCAGCGAGCAGAGAATCGACCGTATACTCAATGTTTCCAAGAGAAAAGACAATTATGCCGTCGTAATTTGGCGCAATAATGTCAGCACCATCTAATTCTTCCTCTAGTTTGTCGGTATCACAGCTGATGGCTAACGAGAGGAGGGCTAGCAATAGGAGGAGGAGGTAGTTCTTTTTCATATTTGGTTGTTACTAAACGTTTGAATCGAAATTATCTACTGTTTGATACATACAATTTTTCTGTAAGTTGCTATTTTTTTTTCATTTTAAAAAAAAAAATGATGTCGCAGTGCAATTACGGCAGCTAATAAAGGCTATGAATCATTAATTATATCTGTTAACGGCTTTAGTCTTATTTTACTTCACTTACTCTAAATTCAACTCTTCTGTTCTGCGCTCGAGATGCTTCTGATGTATTGGGCACGACCGGCTGACTTTCTCCATAACCCTTGGAGGTAAGCATCCTTGCAGGTACTTTTTGAGAGATAAGGTGTTCCATGACCGCTTGGGCCCGTGCTTCAGATAGCTTCAAATTATTTCCATCGCTTCCCACATCGTCGGTATGCGCAGAGATTTCTACAATGATGTTTTTATTTTGAGCCAATACATTGATGACATTTTTAAGCTCTTTTTTGTCATTTTCAGTTAATTCAGCCGATGCCGTTTCAAACAATATAGAATTGATTGTAATTTTAGCACCCACTTCAATTGGGGTAAGCACAGCATCTTCATTGATGATTTTACCATAATTAATGCCAATTAAATCAAGTTCGCCTTGATAATAAAAATGCCGATTTGCCAATGCTTTATACATATATTTTCTATCATATTCGAGCTCCATATTATATAAACCCTCTTCTAATTTTCCTTGGTAGACGACTTTTCTAATTTTCCCATCGTACAATTGAAGTAAACTTCCCTTGATCAGAGAATCGAGACCATTGACAACCCTTAAATTCAGTTGCGGCTTGGTCGCGACAAGTTTGAAACTTTTATGCAAATGTGCTGCGCGGGTACTGGCAGGAATTCTTAAGGTTTGCTTGACGATTTTGTAGCCTTCTTTTTCAATTCTTACCGCATAACTACGGTTGGCCTCAACCACAAACATGTTTGATGTATCTGTGATCATCTCATCGTCTACAAAGATGGAGGCTGTGGTGGTATCCGCATCAATCAGCGGATAGATATGTTGACGAATCTTGAAGGGTTCGACACATATATCCTTATTGATCAATCCATATTCATTAGTTTCAGTCAGATCATAGACTACGCTGTAAGGGACATAGCCTCTCGGTGCAATTTTAAGTTCGTAGCTCGCGCCCGTTTTGAGGACTACAGTAAAGTTACCATCAAAGGCATTACTTTTTAAACCACTGGTGCCCATTGACTTACCATTTTCAAAAATATCGATGCGCGCCTCAATAGGTTTGCCTGTACTGCAGTCTTTAAGAACACCTTGTATATTTACCACTTTTTTGGGCTGTAAAGCAAGTGGAATCGGTATGCTATAAATATCATGACCATTCCCTAAATCTTTATTGAAGTACATGATATCACCAGAAGAAGGGATGGTGCCATATTTATCATCCAAGGGTGTGTTAATGAATTCATAGGCCACCGGATCACTCCATTTCCCGTTTCCTAAATTTCTAGATTGATAAATTTCATAATTATCAGAGGGTTCCCGGATCGCTGCAAAAATCAAGGTTTCGTTGTCAGACATGATGCGAGGGCAATTTTCACAACCTTGTGAAATCGGGCTGGGCAAAGGCTGTGCTATCTTCCATTGACCACGATTATCTTTTTCAGATGAAAACAATTGATAACAAAATTTACCCGGATAGGGTGACTCAACGGTTCGCATGAAATAAATGGTTGAACCATCGGCAGAAATACTTGGAAATCCCTCGTAGCTACTTGAATTGACATTGGGTCCAGCATTGATTGGATTACTCCATGATTCACCCTCTTTTTCTACATACCAAATATCTTCGATTCCATATCCGCCCGGATATGAGGCAAAGAAGTATATATAATTACCGTCATAGGAAAGACTGGAGCCTGCAATGAGCACATCAGCTGAACCAAAGTTTTTGATACTTTCAATCACGTCAGATGTCGACCAAACCCCGTTTGGGTCACGATGGGCCATAAACAATTCATAATTACCTTCCTTGTTGGATTGATAGATCATGGTATTGCCATCGGCGCTAATAGAAGGAGCGTATTCAATTTGATCAGAGTTAATCGCACTACCCAAATTGATGATCTCAGGGCTTGATTGCGCATTGACCCAGAAAGAGCAAATCAAACCTCCAATAAGGAGCACTAGTTTAATAGGGTCAATGGTTTTGGTTAGGATTGGTTTTTGGCACATCATATTTATTTTTTTTTCAAATTTCGATCTTTTTGAAATGAGCTTATCATTATTAAATTAAAGTGCTTCAATAGGAAGATCAACAACAAAATTAGTCAAATTAACCTTTTTTAACGGCTGAGTGCGGTAATTATTTTATAATAGAGTAATTTTTGGCATTTTATTTGCTTATTTTAAGTATTATGACTTTTAAAAAACACCTTTTCCTTTTTATAGGGTTGATCCAAGCTTCCCTTATCTCGGCTCAAAACCCCATAAATGGAGCTCAAATGGAAGGTCAGATATCACAAAACACTTTTCAGAAGGTGAACGTAATCGGAATTTATCCAAATCCGGCTACTGAATATATCATGGTTGAAATAAAAGAGTCAGCACTTCAAGATGCTCATTTTATTCTCACAAGCATGATTGGGAATAAAATTGAGATTACTCCAGAGGCGATAGGCAAAGATAAATTTCGCATAGAATTAGATGGTTATCCTGCAGGATTCTACTTTTTGATCATCGAAGATGATCCCTCACGATTCAAAAAGGCTTTTAGATTTTTGATAAAATAATTAAAACGCTTCTAGCGCCCATTATCTGGGGTTAGCAAAATCACTTTTCGATATTTCATTCAATTATTTGATGCTTCACCAAAATGGGTCTGCTCAATAGTGTAGTGATAGGAAGAACCCATCTTATTGATTATAATACTGATTAAACATCGCTTCATATTCTGCTGCTAACTCTGTTTCATTAGCGGCTCTGAAAGCGCGTGCCATCTCATTAAGAGCCAATACCCTTTGTTGATAGCTATAGCCGTTAAGCGCTAATTGATTGTTTTTTGTGATATAATCTAACCACTCCACTGCGCGGCTACTATAAGTCGTGGCAATATCAAGTGCCCAATCTCTTTCGCCAACGGCCAAGAGCAGCGATACTTGTTGAATACTAAAGATATCGTAGGTGACCCCTTCGTCAGGCATGTATTCTAGCCCTTTCAATAAAACCTCTTTGGCACGCTCCATTTTACCTTGGTTTAAATAGGCGGTAGCCAGTGTATTGAAAGCTGATCGATGATTCAATACAAAATTCCTGTAGTCTTCTGTATAATAAACATCAGCATCGTCTAAGCCTCGATATTCAAACTTATTTACAATATTTTCATACATCAAATCAGCATTCACCATCGTATTGCCTCCCGGATTGCGAATGGGTGCTAGACGATACGTGAGGCCTTCCTGCACTACATGTTGTTTAATGTCTAAATTAAAGGCATTCAGTGAAGTATTATTGAAATAAATAGGCCTACTCCAATTGCTATTTACGATTAAATCCAAAATGGCAAGATCCTTTTTCTCTAAATGACTTCCCTTGAGTTTCATAGAGAGTACATTGGTTTTCAATCGGTCTAATGGCATTGAGGTTTCTTTGATCCAAGTCAGCCCATTTACTTTGGCGCTATCCAATCTCAAGACCAGCTCTTTTGCTGGCAAGCTATTGTATTGTCCTCGGGTGCGTGCGGTCAAGGCGGGATGCTTTTCTTTGATTAATTTCAGAAATTGAGACGCACTAATTGGCCCAGAGACTCCTTCGATTTCCGCATAAGGCAGATAATCATTAGGGCCTCCTTGTTGATAATCTTCCAACGACAAACCAAAAGGAAGGGCTTTGGATTCATAGGCGTCTCGCATCATTTGTTCGATGTACCAATCTGTGTTGAAATAGCTCAACACAATGACGCGAACATCTGTACGGTGTCCCAATACCTCTTGGGCAAACCACAAAGGGAAGGTATCATTATCGCCTCCAGTAAACAATATTGCATTGGGAGCGCAAGAATCTAAGTAGTTTTTTGCCGCATCGACGGAAAAATAACGATCAGACCGGTCATGATCATCCCAATTTTCCGCTGCCATCAGGGCGGGAATACCTAAACAAAGTAAAGAAGCCACAGCGGCCACAAGTGTCTTATTTTGAAGAACTTTGCCGAGTAATTCGTAAATGGCCAGGACACCAAACCCTATCCAAATAGCAAATACATAATAGGAGCCGGCATAAATATAGTCTCGTTCTCTCGGTTCAATGGGAGGTGAATTAAGATACAGTACTAAGGCAGCCCCTGTGAGGAAAAATAAAAGCAAGGTGACCCAAAAGTATTTTTCATTTTTCTTGTACTGATAAAGTAAACCGATGATACCTAGTAATAAGGGCAGGCCAAAATAGATGTTTCTTCCTTCGTTATTGGCTAATTCCGGTGGAAGTTCCTTAAAAGCATTGGTTAAACCCACCCAGTTGGCATCTTGAATATCTGAGGCGCGACCGGAAAAATTCCACATAAAATAGCGCAAATACATGGTGCCTAATTGGTGTTTGAACATAAAATACAGGTTGTCCGTAAAGGCCGGTTTCTCGCCCTGCTTCAGTCCTGTGATTTCCCTATACTTTTTTTCATGTTGAGGGCTTTTACTGTGCATTCGGGGAAGAATGGTCGTATGCTTATTGTCATATTTGTAGTTGACCTTATAATCTATGATTTCATATTTTTCAGCACCTTTTTTGTAAACAGGATCGCCTTGTTCGGAGGCGATGATATCTGCCGTGTAATATTGCCCATGAAATAGGGGTCTGCTGCCATATTGTTCACGTTTCAGATATGAAACGAAGGTCATAATGTCTTCTGGATTATTTTCATCAATAGGGGTATCATAGTCTGATCGTATCAAAACTATAGCATAGGACATGTAGCCAATCATTATGAAAGCAAAAGCAAGCATGGAGGTATTGAGAATCACCTTTTGATTGACGATGGAATAATAAATACCAAAAATAACAGCACCGACAAATAAGATCACAAATACGACGGCACCTGATCCAAAGGGAAAGCCCATAGAATTAACAAAAAATACCTCCATAGCCCCAACGGTAGAAGGAATGCCTGGGATGACACCAATGAGTATGGCAATGATGATGGCGCCACAGGTCAGGAGTGTCATGATGACACCCCGTGGGGTAATTTTTTCCACATATTTAAAATAAACGATGAGTCCTAATGCAGGAATGGTCACCAAATTGAGTAAATGTACCCCTATGGAAAGGCCCATCATGTAGGCGATCAGGATCAACCATTTATTGTGATCAGATTCATCATCAATCGTTTCCCATTTGAGAATGGCCCAGAATACAAAAGCGGTAAAAAAAGAGGACATCGCATACACTTCCGCTTCAACAGCTGAAAACCAAATGGAATCTGAGAAAGTACACACCAGTCCTCCAACCAGTCCTGCACCCATCACAGCAATGGTTTGACCCGTATTTAAGACTTCTCCAGCCTTTAATAACATTTTTTTAGATAAGTGCGTGATCGACCAAAACAGGAAGAGTACCGTAAAGGCCGCTGACAATACGCTCAACATGTTGACCCAAAAGGCGACCTGCTCGACATTATCCCCCGCAAACAGAGAAAACATTCGGCCCATTAACAAGAAAAAGGGTGCGCCTGGAGGATGCGGTACCTCTAATTTATATGAGGTGGCAATAAACTCCCCACAATCCCAAAAACTAGCGGTAGGTTCAACGGTAACTGTATAAACGACAAGCGCAATTAGAAAAGTAATCCAGCCTGTTATAATATTGATCTTTTGGTATCCCATTTTTATAAATAATTATCAATTCAGCGAAATTACTAATTAATGACTAATAATTTGGTTTTAAGTACAAATTGATCTTTATGCTTTGCAAAGATTACCTAAATGCTAACCCGTAAAAAATGAGCCAACACAAAAAAAACAAGAGATAAGAGCTCAAAACGATGTAGGTAGCGTTTTTTAGTTTTTTACCACTCAAAAAGAAAACTCCGATCACAAGTAATATCCAATAGCCCAATTCGAAGATATTAATTGATTTTAACGGATAATGAAGCCGTTCAGGAACATGCTCATAATTAAACAAGCTGAGGAGTGATAAAGGGTAAAAAGCTAAGATATCGTTGTAATCTGGATCTCCTGGGATTATGAAAAACCAGAAAAATTTAATTAATTCAGGGATAATAAAGAGGATTTCACAGCACATGACCCACTTCCATAAGGCCGAGTAGGTTACTCTATAACCAAACATGAAACAACCCATCCAGAGGGTCAATGCGGTTACTGAAAATTTCCATGTAAGCCAAATCGGCGTAATGAAATATTGACTACCATAGAAAAAATCAAAAAGCGACAACTGATTCCGTTCTTTAAGCAGTTCAAACGCAGCCATATCGGCAAGGATAAAAGCACGATTTAAAAAAAGGATACAGATATAGAGCAAAGAGATCAGGACAAACATTTGAGTGCTCTGAAAATCAAACCATTTTTCAAATGACCTTGAAGGGTTGTGAGTAAACTTAGTCATGGAACGACACCTACATTTGTGAAGATATACAATATAACTAAACGAAGTTGGTCTAAATTTGTTGAGATTACTATTAAGGAGGTATTGATAAATAAAAAGGATTCATTCAAAATAGTGAAAAGCATCGACCTGAAGTATCATTATTTTCTGTTCTTGTTCTTTTCATTTTTTCTTGTGCAGGCCCAATCATGGACAGGTGAACTAGATCAATCATCGGATGTTTTGCTTAAAAATAGATATGTTGAGATTGAAGCGGCTCAAGCTATGTTCGACATGTACAACATGGATTTTGATCAGGCAGAACGACAGTTTAAATATTTAAAAAAGCAATATGGCTGGCATCCATTACCTGATTTTTTACTAGGTTTATGTTATTGGTGGAGATTGGTTCCACAAGGTGAAATGGGATCAAAATGGGATCAACTTTTTTTGGCTCAAATGGACTCTGCTCAAGTTAAGGCCCATCGATTATATGATGAGGTCAATCAAATTGAAGGGGCTTTTTTTTTGGCAGCGGCCTATGGGTTTCAAGGAAGGCTTTATGCGGATCGAGGACAATACTTAAAAGCCTCACTGGCAGGTAAAAATGCTTTAAAATATCTCAATATAGGAAAGGATGAAGAGAATTTCAGTCCTGAACTGTTGCTAGGTAAGGGTCTTTTTAATTATTATGCGCAATGGATTCCAGAACATTACCCCATGCTCAAACCCATCATGACGTTCTTTCCAAAGGGAGACAAAAGCGTCGGAATAGCGCAATTAAAAGAGACCTCGAGAAATGCTTTCTATGCACGGACCGAAGCTCAATATTATTTACTTCGGATATTATATGAAGAAGAGCAAAATTTGTCAGAGGCCTCTCAATTAGCTGCTTATTTAACTAATTTGTATCCAAATAATTCTTATTTTCAGTCCTATTATGGGCGAATTTTATATCGTTTGGGTAAGCAGAGTGAATCGATAGCGGTTTTTGAATCTATTCTTGAACGGATACATGCTGAGCAAGAGGGTTATGAATACAATACCGCTAGATATGCCACTTATTTTTTGGGGAATATTTGGAAAGCACGTGGAGATTTAACCAAGAGTAAAAAATATTTTAAGGAAAGCGTAAAATATGCGGCCCTGGCCAATGCTACTGAAAAAGGGTATTATTTTTATTCTTTACTGCATTTAGGAGAAATTGCTGTTTTGGAGAAAGAGTTTGATTTGGCATTACAATATTTTAAAAAAGTCAGAAAAGTTACGGGAAGAAAGCATGCGGTGAATCGATCGGCCAAAGAGAAAATGAAGGAAATAGAACATTAGCGATCACTTGGCAGACTTTATCTCAACCAAAATCTGTAGAGGAGATAACATTTTTAGGTATCATTAGTCAATAAATAATTATAAAAAAGGAGTAGTTTTACTTTCAAATAATTTTCTTAAATGAGACCAGCCCCTGCAAATATAAAATTAGACCGGATCGATAGAAAAATTTTAGAGATTCTTCAATCGAATGCCAAAATCACCAATGCCCAATTAGCCAAAGACATTTCACTGTCCCCTGCACCCACCCTTGAACGTGTCAAAAAGCTTGAAAATGCGGGAATTATCAAGAGCTATCACGCAAGTTTGGATAAAGCCAAAATTGGTTTGGGTGTGAGCACTTTCGTGTTGGTTACCTTGAAAGGTCATAATAAAGTTAATATTGACCTTTTTCTTAATGAAATTTATAAAGTACAGGAAGTAATAGAATGTCATCATATCACGGGTTCTGGAGATTTTATGCTCAAGATTATATCTTATGACATAGCTTCTTATCAGAGGTTAATGCTAGAAAAAATCAGTGAAATAGAAGTGGTAGATGGACTTCAGTCTATGGTAATTTTATCAACTTTTAAGGAAATTAAAGTAATGCCTTTAGGTGATGATGAGTGATGAAAAAACATTAAATATCCTCTCAGAGGATAAGATTCAGCGCATTCTTAAAAGGATGAGCATACAAATCTTAGAAAATAATCATGAGGTATCAAAAGTCGTTTTGGTAGGAATCAATGGACAAGGCTATCAGATGGCTATACGACTCCAAAAGATACTGGAAACCGTGCATGGTGCGTCCATAACTTGTGACCTAGCTGAATTGATAATTGATAAAAAAAATCCTGTAGATGGCGCCATTAGTTTGTCTATTGATATTGATCTATTAAATCATCAAACGGTTATCTTGGTAGATGATGTCATTAACACAGGGAGAACCCAAGCATATGGGATAAAATTTCTATTGACGGCAGCCATTAAAAAATTAGAAACAGCTATTTTAGTAGATCGAAGTCACAAATTATTTCCGGTCTCCACGAGTTATTGCGGCTTGGCCTTAAGTACCACTTTAGAAGAACATGTCGAAGTCTCTTTAGAGACGGGTAGAGGGGCATTTCTTTATTGATAAGGTGAATTTGATTTAATTGGGACGGTTCCCACAAATTATTTTATAACATGCTTTACACGAGGCGTTTTTGTCAGCTTTTTATGGGAGTATCCCTCCTTTTCTCCTGTGTTCAGGAGCCCCAGAAATTAAAAATAAGTATTGAATGGGAATTGAATGGCAATCAGATAGAGGGCCAAAACAAGTTTGCCAGCACATTTCATCTCACCAATTCAGGAACGGTTGCCTTGGATGATCAAAACTGGTCTTTGTATTATAGTATGACACCAAGAGGGTTAATTCAAGACTCTTATACGGGTCAAGTTACTTTCAATCATGTGAGTGGAGATCTTTTCGTCATCAGGCCAGACAGCGGATTTTTGCTGGCGCCTGGCGAAAAGCGGGAAATGAGTTTCCATGGTAGAGATTTTATTCTCAAACATAGTGATGGCCCGGCAGGGCTCTACTTCTTGATGAGTGATGGGGAGATCTATGAACCAAATTATAAGCTTAGACCGTTCACCAATCCTGAAATGATTACCAAGGGATCGGCTGATTATTATGAGATTCCTACTGCTGAGTCGATTTATCACCAAAACAAAAAACTGAAATTAAATAACCCAAAGGTCACCTCTAGGTTAGTTCCGACGCCGTTGGAGGAAGCCTATTTTGACGGGTTTGTGGAGCTAAATCCAAATTGGAGTATTGAGGCAAGTCCCGCATTAGTGTCAGAAAGCAATTTTTTATTTCAGCAATTGACTGTAATTTTTGGGGAAAGCCCAAAGCGGGACGCCAAGCAAAGGATCATCTTAAAAATAAATGAAGAGTTAATAAAGACAGGATCATATCAGCTCCGCATTGACAAAGATGAAATTCTGATTCAAGGGGCTGATGCCAGTGGGGTCTTTTATGGCATTCAAAGTTTAATTGGTTTGATGCCTGTGGAGGTATTTGGAAACAAAATATCGCAGATAAGCCTTCCGCTGGGTGGAATCAAAGATCAACCGAGGTATGCATATCGGGGCATGCACTTAGATGTTGCCCGTAATTTCCAATCGTATGAGTCCTTGATAAAACTCATTGATCTGATGGCTTTGTATAAGTTAAATAAGTTGCATTTACATCTAACAGACGATGAAGGTTGGCGTTTGGAATCTAAAGTACTCCCAGAGCTGACAGAGATTGGTGCTCGCAGGGCCCATACAATCAATGAAAAGGAAGCACTTAGGCCGGCCTATGGTTCCGGTCCCTCTGGAGGCGGTAGAGGCTCAGGGTTTTATACTCAAGAACAATATATTCAGATGATACGCTATGCTCATGAAAGGCATATTGAAGTGATTCCAGAATTAAATATGCCAGGACATGCGCGTGCAGCCATTAAAGCCATGAAGGCAAGATATGAAAAATTGATTGCACTGGGGGATGAGAAAGGCGCTCTTGAATATTATTTATCCGATGATTCGGATCAATCAGTCTACCGATCCGCACAGTTTTACAATGACAATGTCGTTTGTGTTTGTAATGAAGCGGTGTATCATTTTTATGAAACTATTGTAGATGAAGTTCTAGAGTTATATAAACGGGCAGATGTGCCGTTAAAAATGATTCACACGGGAGGAGACGAGGTCCCTAGAGGGGTGTGGGAAAAGTCTCCTGATTGCCTCGATTTTCTTGCGATTAATGATCAATACGATGATGCTAAGTCATTACAAAGCTATTTTGTTGGACGGGTGAATAAAATCCTTTCTGATCGAGGATTGGCGACTGCAGGCTGGGAGGAAGTAGCTATGAATATCAACGAGGATGGATCATGGTCTCCGAATCTCGATCTCATTGGGAAAAATGTGACGCCGTTTGTTTGGAATAATTTATCCAATAATATTGATTTGGGTTATTTGCTTGCCAATGCAGGCTTTCCCATCGTATTATGTGATGTATCTAATCTTTATTTTGATATGGCATACAATAAAGATCCCAGAGAGCAGGGCCTATATTGGGGAGGTTTTGTAGATACCCGTAAAGTCTGGGAGTTCATACCAGAAAATTTATATCGATCTTCAAAGCGTTCCTCATTGGGAAAGCCCTTCAACCCCAGCAGTGATTTTAAAGAGGCTATTCGGTTAAATAAAGAGGGATTGGCTAATATTTTGGGTATTCAAGGACATTTATGGAGTGAGTCTCTCAATGGAGAAGATCAAATGCTAGAATATTATTATTTGCCCCGACTCATAGGATTGTCGGAACGTGCATGGGCAGCACATCCTAAATGGGCTATGGTTGAAGATCCATTGATTCGTGAAGAACAAGAAAATACGGCATGGAACTCATTTGTATATAAATTGGCTTCTAAAGAATTACCTAGGCTCAATTATTTCAATGGAGGATATCGATATCGTATCCCAACACCCGGTGCGATTAGAGACCACGGGTTGCTCAAAATAAATCATATTTATGGAATGGACGTTCGCTACACCACTGATGGTAGCGAGCCGATTTTTTCTTCTACTTTGTATACTCAACCCATAAAGGTAGACGGAGATGTTTTGATCAAAGCATTTGATAAGACCAATGGCTCAAGCTTAAGTATGGGTTTAATAAATTAAAAATTAGCGCTCTTTGTAAAGGTCAGGTTTTAGAAATAGCATCAGCAGACTTCTTTCTATAAGACTCCCCATACTTGAGCATTTTAAAAAAGCCTTGTCCTCATAAAAAGCAGATAGCTCTTTGCCCAATGATTTGACATTATCCATGGGAGCGATAGGATCCATTTTCATCGTTTTGATCAGCTCGTTGATTTGGCCTTGAGAAGACTTCACCCTATTGGCCATTAAAGATCTTTCTTCTCTTTGGTATTGCTGTACCGTTTCCGGTGTCATTAATCCGAAGCCTAAATTAATGATGGGATTATTTTCTTTAAAATATTTTGGTAAATAAATAGATTTTCGACCTTCATAAGACTGTTGATCAAAATCTATGGCCCGAAGTCGGTAGCTTATTTCCTCGAAATCGGGGGTTATGTCAATCACAAAGTTACTAGAATGCATATCACCCAAGAGTCTTACAAAACAGCGCTCATTAAATTTTACAAACTCTTTGGTTAATCTGATTTTATTGAGATCGGGGTCTTCAAGGCGCGTTCTAATAAATTGCTCTCCAGGAATACCCACGACATGTTCTTCTATTAAGGTTTCTGTGTGAATCAGGAATCTCATTCTGTTGGGGGCGAGTAGGTCTTCCAACTCCAAACCATATACCCGAGAGGCGTCGGCATGTTTAACATAAAAATAGTCAAAGTTGTCATTTATTTTATTGACCATTCTAATTCTGAAAGGTTTCGTATTGCCGTAGATACATAAATCTATGCGATCAACAAACAGGTGTTTCATGACGCTAACGTCTCCTCCAGATTGCATGATGGCATAAATTGTTTTCAGTGCAAAATGTATTTCGTGCATTTCATCTTGTGGAAAAAATACTGTCTCCCAAAGCGTATCAACGCCTTTTGAATCATAGAGTGGGATACTATTATTGTATCTTAATAAATCTTGATACGTGATAGGTAGGTATATGTCCTTTCTATACTTTTTTAAGTAGGATCTTAAGTGGGTGCTTATGGGATAAGCAATTTTTTTTTTCGATATTAAAGCCATTTAAGTCAAATGTTGAATGAAGATATTTTCACCCTTGGCCACCCAAGGTTGAAATTGGTTCTTTATATTTTTGTATTGTGGAAAGTAATCTATCAAAGTGGTTAAATCAAAATTTGACCCAGAAATACCGGCACCCGCTTTACAAGCATCGATCGCATTACATGCTTGCTCATAATGGCCTTCAACGGGAACCATTAAAGTGGCCTTACCTAAATACATCGCTTCACAAACGGATTCAAAACCGGCCGTACTAATAAAACCTTTACAAGCGGCCATTTTCTCTAAAAATAGTTGATCATTGAGTTGATGAAAAATTAAATTTTCATGGATTACATATTCACTTGGTTTTTCCTCATTGTCCCAAAAACAAACGAGGGGTATATTGGGATTTTTTCTATGAAAGGATTCGATTTCCTCTCCGTACCCGGCATTAACGACATAAATCAGCAAA
The DNA here is from genome assembly GCA_905182655.1 of Flammeovirgaceae bacterium UBA4465. GTDB lineage: Bacteria > Bacteroidota > Bacteroidia > Cytophagales > Cyclobacteriaceae > UBA4465. Next base: position 530 of record CAJJCN010000016.1, on the reverse strand, counting down.
TAATCTCCTGTTTTGATAATCAGTTTCAGCACTTCATCTCTCAATAAGGGAGGCGTAACAATAATATTTTCTTTTGGATGATCTTCAAAATACTGGAACGATAGCGCGAGTACTTTATCTGCTTTGAGTCGAGTAACGTGATTGGCCAGTTTTAAGGTCAGCCGATCCATAATTTTACCCTTTGGAAAGGTAAACTGAGGATGGCTTATTAAATACTGATGGGCGATGCAAACAAATTTTGATTTGGGGCGATACCAAAAATTATAAATACCTGCTAAAAAGTCATAGAAATTAATGATGACATCAGGGTTTTCATCTGCAATAATTCGAGATAAATTTTTTATGTTTTTTCGATAGGTATTGCTCTTCCAAAAGGTTTGAAAAAGAGTCATAGAAAAATTGATGGATTTCTGTTTTTTATCCTTAACAAGATTAGGACTTTCAAGTTGGATGACTGGCGCACCTATTTTATGAATAAAATAATCAGGAATGCTTCTGGAAGGGCTTGTACCAACAATAATTTTCGATAA
>CAJJCN010000015.1 GCA_905182655.1 Flammeovirgaceae bacterium UBA4465 | reverse complement strand
TGGACCTGGACAAGCACCCACCAAAGACCATCCTAATCCAAAAATAAGTCCACCCAACAAATGGGCTTTTAATTGAAAAGGCTTTTTTGTTAAATCGATTGGCTGCGTCTTGAAAACTGATTGGTTTAACTTTTTTATAACAAGCACCGAAATGGTGCCAACACCCACCGCCGAACCGATAATCCCAAACATATGAAATGATTGAAAATGAAACATTTCTACAATTCTATACCAAGAAATGGCTTCAGATTTTATTAAAACAAAACCAAAATAAAACCCCGCTATGACAAATTTAATCCACTTCATAAAATCGAATCTAAAATGAGAAATGTGCCCAAAACTCCACCTATGAAAAATCCAATAACTGCAATCAAGGAGCCTAAACTAAGTAATGATAATCCTGTAATGGCATGGCCTGATGTACATCCGTTGGCATATCTCGAACCAAATCCAATACATAATCCACCAAAGGCAATCATAAGTATTTCATTCCCAAAAGTCCATTTAAAACTCGATATGGGCAATATACCCTCAATCAAAATAGACCTTGATTTGAGATATAATTGAGCCGCATCACTTAAAACTCCTTGTTTTACTTCAACCCATTGCAGTAAAAAAACAGCAGAGAAAATAAGTCCGAGGATAAACAATAGGTTCCAAATGTGATTTTTTAAATCATAATTAAAGTATTCAATTTTTTTCCAATTCAGCGCACATCCCACGTGTCTAAAAACGGAAGAAACTCCAAATTGTTTATTGCTAGAGAGTAATAATATGGGAACGGTCATACCCAGCATGGGCCCAGAGACATACCATGGCCATGGATTTTGTATAACCTCTAATATTTGTTCCAAAATTTGAATTTAAAAGTAAAAATATTGATAAATTAAAATGAATAACATCTTCTTTGGATAACCCACACCAGTGAGGGTTTAGGATAGTTTAAAAAATATTATTGTTGAATATTCGAAAAAGTATGCGAAGCATCACAGTAACTTAGGCAAGTAAAGTCGGTGTGAAAGGAGTTGCAGTAATTGGAATGAATCCCATCCAATATTGCTTGGGTACTAAGGCTTTTCGCAGTTATCATAAGCATCTCATTTATTTGTCAGGAATTAGCACCTACCTCTTCGTAGGGGGGTTGCTAGCGCATCATCGAGCCTGTCTCTAAGCACTTCTTAATAAATCGAGCTGTATGTTCGATTTGGCAGCAAACCTACATTATTCATGTAAGTTTCACAAACCATTTATAAAATATTTGTCCCCATAAACGATGGGAATATTCAGATTCAATTATTCAAGATTATAATCATTCCGGAGGTTGTGAAGTAAGGCTCCGACAAAATAAATCCAACAGTGATTCAAAAATGAAATTTGCATTAAGTGCTCAAGGTTTTATACTACTTCATTTCTTAGTATTCGATTTCAATGAAATTAAGCCTATTTTCCTAAGTCTCAAAATAAATAATGCTGATGACATAATCTTGATTAGTTATTCCTTTTCTTGATTAGAACGAAAAGCTTATTGATACATGACATGTACCTAAAACATTCAGATCAATACAGACTTTTTTTAATCTCCATCTTTCTTTTTGAGTTTTTTGAGCTTCCCTCCTAATTTTGATTTGATCTGATCGGTCAATACTTCTTTGGCCTCTTCCTTTATATCTTCTACCTTTTTTTCGGCTTCTAACTTGAGTGCAGCTGCTTTCTTATCAGCTTCTGCCTTCAAAACAGCCTTTTGCTTATCTAGTTCTTCTTGAATCTTCTTTTCGGCTAATTTTTGCTGCTCTTTGAGTTTGTTTTTTGCCCGCTCTTTGGCTAAATCTTTGATTTTCTTATCACCGGAACCTTTTTTACTATTAGAAATTCCATCCAAACGAAATTGAGGATCTTCATAGTTTCCTTCAATCTTAATTTTCATCCTCACCTCTTCAGCTACCAGATCATTCAAGCCCGTCAAGGAAGCAATCATATTGTTGGCGGTTGCCCCCAGATCACCTGTTTTAAGATCGGTCTCCAGGGTATAATCCATATTCGCTTGGGCACTTGAAATCCCACTTGTCCCATAAATAGTCGTAGTCCTTCCCCCTATGTTCAAATCGAAAGGCTGGATGATTAAGTTCCCGTCTTCAATGGCATATTCAAAATTAATATCTTGAAGTTTCAACTTCTCTTCTTGATCTCCTGTTATTTTATTCAATCCTTTAATGAATTTGGGATTGCTATAGGTGGCAGCTCTCATGTCTATGAGACCATACACAGATAAGGATTCCATGACCGGCATCATGGCGGTATCTAATGTCCCGTCAGTTACGAATTCAGTTGAAAAAACACCTTCTAAGTCCTTGGCAACGGGAGCCATCTCCTGAATGGTATTAAATGACGAAAAAGTCTCTTTTATAGACATGGAGGATATCTTAAAATTAAAGTTAAATAGGGGCAGCTGGGGATTGGAATTATAAAATCCACTCATCAAAAAGCCCCCTTGTAAAAGGTCAAAATCTAAATTGTCCAACTGGGCAATGCCTTCACTCATCGTGATCATACCATCCATATCCTTAAACTCCAAGTTGTCATATAGCAGCTGCCCTATCTTGGTGTTCAATGCTACCTCGACGTTGATAGGAATTCTTATTATTTCAAGTTCTGCAGTATCTACTGCAGCATCCGTTACTGAAGTATCGGTCGGTGAGAGGAAAGGGTTAAAGTTTAATGTTTGAGCACTGAAATTTAATTTGCCATGCAATACCTCCGTAGGATCCAACGCATAACCTATGAAATTTTCTAAAGTACCTGTCATTTGGAGATCGCTTTCACCGAAAAAGACCTTAAATTGAGTCAAGGCGATTTGCTGATTATCAAAACTCAAATCTGCTTCTGGGATCATGATATCCACTGGGAGTGTTTCATTGGCCAAGCTGAAATCAGTTACCTGTACCCGACCTGTGGTAGGAAGTTGTTCATACTTTTCTTCCTCTATCAAAAGCATATTACCGGAGGTCGTAAAATTTCCCGAGATGAATCCTTTGAGGTCCATTCCTTCAACAGGTATGATCTGAAATATTTTTCCTAGATCAAGTCCCCCACTGGCATTTAAATCCCAAGTATAATTCGCTAAATTTTTAAAATCCATTTTTGCCTGGAAATCTTGGCCCTCTACCCGCATGGAAAAGCGAGGCATTGAAAAAGACATTAAATCCATATTGACCCCCGGTACGACTAAAGAAGCTTCCAATTGAATCTCCTCAATGGGTACGGGATATTCTTCATAAGCCAAATAGCCATTGGATATCAAGGCGTTGATATTTATATCCGGTAACCTCGATTCGTTATAGACGCCACTTACCTTACCTTCTATACCTACCTCGCCGTCAGCACTTACATTTTCCAAATAAGATGAATAATCACCAGGCAAAAGAGAAAGGACGGATTTAATAGACATGTCCAGCGATTGAAATTGAATATCTATCAACATATCCGCATCAAGGGGAAGCATCACATGTCCATTCAAACCTACACCCAATGCACCCAGCTTCAATGTATTTTCACTGAATGTATATTTTGACTCTATTAAATTCATCTTCATATTGACGTCTGCATCGAATGACTTGTTATTGAGGTAATTTGTACCTTCATAATTTAGGCCCACCGAAGCGATGTTTGTCTTAGTCATTAGATCAAAAATGTCTTGCGAAAAGTCTCCAGAACCTGTGTGATTAATACCGATAAGTGTCGTATGAATCCCATTTGAAGGATCGTCATACGTGAAATTTCCATCGATAATTTGCCATTTTTTTATTGCTAAACTGAAGGTTGACGCCTCTTCAGTAGGGGTTTCTGAAGGGGTTTCAACGGTCGTTTCTTTAAAAATATCATAATTGTTTTGTCCCTCAGAGAGGGATAAAATAGTAATCTGAGGTGCCTTCAAGCTAATTTCATTAATCATTATTTGTTCTCCAGATATTACCGATAATAGGTCAAGAATGATTTCAAAAGAGGCCACTTGAATCAAGGTGTCCGATGCAAAAGCATCGATACCGGATACCCCAAAATCTTTCATGGAAAAAGTGAAGTTTGGGAAATTTTCAAATAAAGAAAGACTGAATCCCCCTTGATCATAAAAAACATGTGCGTTTACTTGCGCGGCAATGGCATCATCAACCGCTTTTTTAGCATCCTCCTTGAAAATTATGGGGACCGCAACAAGAAGCCCAAGTAAACCGACTAATAATAAACCCAATACAACTAATAACTTTTTCATTATCTAATATTTAAAATACGAAAAGATTTGACCATAAATATAGCATTTTCATCCCTCACAGAAGAACCTTCTTTGATTTAAGCAATGTATGTGAAGTAAAGAGAAAAAAAATTGACTTTATTACCTGTGGCCCAGTTAAATTAATCTTCACTCTTTAATGAAAATTAACATTTATTATTAACCATCTCAATTGAAAATTGTCCAATTTTGCTTCTTCAATTTTTAAATCAATCATACCATTCAATTAATAATTACAAATGAAAAAAATATTTGAAAAAGTAATCATCATTTCTTCCATGTTAGGACTTGTGTTTTTTTATGGATGTAGCGAAGATGAAGTAATAGAAGATGAAGCGGCCAATATTGGCATCTCCCTATCGGCAACAACCTCCGATGGAACCACTTTGATAAATGGTGGAGAAGTAACTGCAGCGGATTCTTTCTCAATTGTCGTCACCATAACTGCAGAAGCAGGCTTCAATACTTTAAACATAAGTGGTGATATAACGGGCACGTTTAATAGAAATGACTTGAATTTGGATGCGGGTACTCAAAATGCTAAAGTGACTTTGACTGTTTCGACTACTTCTAGCTCCTTGGGTGATGGCAACATTGATTTCGTGGCTGTTGATGATAATGATAACACGGCAACCACTTCATTCACTTTTGTCGTCGTTTCTCCTGCAGCTAAAATTCAGACTGCCGTCATGTTGTATGCACCTTTAGGTGATTTGAGTTCTGAGACCTTTTATTCGATTGCGAATAATGAGACTTACAGTCGCAATGAGGTAGAATCCACTACGGATCCCATCTCGGCAAGTATTGACTTTGGTTACTATTACGGAGACAATGATAGTGCCTCACTGGCTTCTCCTGCTGAATATACCATCTATGACTTAGAAAAGGCTCTTTGGACCACGCGAAATGCAACTATCTTAGCTTCCACGACCATCACCAGCGCGGAATATCTTGAAATGATAACGGTGAGTGACATAGAAACGGCTATTGCTGGTGTCGATGTGACTGGTGCAGATGGCACCGTAACCAATCTTTCTGAAGGTGACATCCTTATGTTCAAAACTGTAGATGATGTTCAAGGTTTAATTCATGTAAGTGCAATAACGGGCACCATTGGATCTGACGGTATGATCGAACTTGAAATGAAATTGGCTGCAAGTGAATAAAATTGCTTTCAGTTAAATTAATCATAAAAAGCCTTGCAATCATATTGTGAGGCCTTTTTTATGAAAATAGAAAAAAGATGCATTAATTTTAGCATAAAAACGAAATGACAAAACTTCGATCTTGGCCACTGCTCAGCATTTTACTATTACTATTAGGCTGCGCCACAGTACCCATCACCGGCAGATCTCAATTAAGCATGATCAAAAACTCAGAATTGATCCCGATGAGCTTTCAGCAATACGATGAGGTTCTAAAGACCCATGAACTTTCTGAAAACAATACGCAAGCTGCATTGATTAAAAAAGTCGGTATCAAAATACAAAAAGCAGTGGAAGCGTATCTTGAGAAGGAAGGACAAAGTAAAGTCCTCAATGATTTTGAATGGGAATTTAATTTGATCGAAGACGAAACGGTTAACGCTTGGTGCATGCCGGGTGGTAAAGTCGCTTTTTATACTGGAATCCTACCGGTTTGCCAAGGAGAAAAAGGGATTGCTGTAGTCATGGGGCACGAAATTGCCCATGCCATTGCCAATCATGGTAGAGAAAGAATGAGTCAAAGCATGATTACCAATGGATTATTGGCCTCGCTCTCTCTGGCGACCCAAAACAATTCAGCATTAACCCGAGACATCTTACTGCAATCTGTAGGTGCGGGTACCCAAATGGGCATCCTGAAATTTTCTCGAAAACATGAAAGCGAAGCTGATAGGATGGGGTTGGTTTTCATGGCCATCGCAGGTTATAATCCCGAAGTTGCTCCTGGATTTTGGGAAAGAATGGCCGAAATGTCAGAAGGGCCTGATGCACCCGAATGGGTTTCTACGCATCCATCCAACGAACGGCGTATTCAAGACCTCAAAAAGCACCTTCCAGAGGCAATGGAATATTATGACGCAAAATAATTTCTTCTGCTCACATCACTCGAAATGATTCGATTACTGGCTTTTTTTCGATGGATTGCACTGGCAGAAGGGGTTTCTTTGCTCTCTTTCGCGATAACGATGCCTTTAAAATATCAATTATTGATTTTTTGGCCCAATCAGGTCGTCGGAATGATTCACGGACTGCTGTTCCTCCTTTATGTCATCACCTTGTGCTGGATTACTTTTAAATTTAACTGGCGTTTTATTGATTTTTTCTTAGTCTTTATCGCTTCATTTCTCCCTTTTGGAACTTTTGTAATGGAGAGATACTACCTCCGCAATAAAGATTATTAAAGTGTATCGAGCTCACTCAGCTCGAGCCAACGCAATTCTTTATCTTCCGCATGGGTCTTTATTTGGTCCAATTGAATACCCAAAGCCATCAGTTTCTCATAATCAGTTTCTTCGGCCAAAGCACCTTCAATGGCCTTCTTTTGGTTTTCCAGCTTACTCAGCTCTTTTTCAATCTGTTCAAGCTCCCTTTTCTCATTAAAAGTCATTTTACGTGGGCTTTCTACCGCTTCCTTAGAAATATTTTTTTTTGTATTCGATGGCTTTTGGCCCTCATTCTTAACTGACTTTATCCCACCTTCAGTTGCACGATAATCGGTATAATTTCCTGGAAAATCTCGAATGAGGCCTTGGCCTTCAAACACAAATAAATGATCAACCAGTTTGTCCATAAAATAGCGATCATGGGAAACAATCATCAAACATCCATCAAATTTATCTAGGTAATCCTCCAATACATTCAGAGTCATGATGTCCAAATCGTTGGTAGGTTCGTCTAATACTAAAAAATTGGGGTTGGCCATCAGCACCCGTAGCAATTGAAGCCTCCTTTTTTCACCTCCACTCAATTTGCCTACGAGATTGTATTGCACACTGGGTAGGAACAGGAACTGGGTCAAGAGATTAGAGGCTGAAACTTCAGATCCGTCCGCCAATTGAATAAACTCGGCTACCTCTTTAACTACTTCAATGACCTTCATTTGGGGATCGAAAACAGCTTCATCTTGGGTGTAATATCCAAACTTCGTCGTTTGACCTATGTCCAGTTCGCCTAAGTCGGGAGTTAGATTTTGTGTCAAAATATTGAGAAATGTTGATTTTCCTGCACCATTAGCTCCCACAATGCCAATACGCTCTTTGCGCTGAAATACATAACTGAAATCATCAATGACTTTTTTCTCATCAAAAATTTTAGAAATATGTTTGATCTCCATGATCTTCTTCCCTTGGCGATCGGATTTAAGATTGACCTCCATTTCACTCTTAGTTACCGTCTGACTGGCCTTTTCCTTGACGTCATAAAAAGCATCTATACGGTATTTCGCCTTTGTTCCTCGCGCCTTAGGTTGTCGGCGCATCCATTCCAGCTCTTTTTTAAGTAAATTTTTTGCTTTACCAACCGTGACCGCTTGCTGCTCTTCACGTTCTGATTTTTGTTGTAAAAAATCACTGTAATTTCCATGATATTTAAATATCTGACCAGCGTCAATCTCTAAGATTTCATTGGTCACGCGGTCAAGAAAATAGCGATCATGTGTCACCATCAATAAAGTGAGATTTTGAGTGGCTAAATACTCCTCTAACCATTCGATAATCTCCAAGTCTAAATGGTTGGTTGGCTCATCCAAAATAAGCACATGGGGCTTCACGACGAGACATTGAGCCAAAGCTACCCGCTTTTTCTGCCCACCAGACAATTCTCCCATTTTTTGATCCAAGGTATGAATCCCTAGTTTTCCCAAGATTTCCTTTACCTGATGTTCATAATCCCATGCATTCAAAGCATCCATTTGCTCTATAAAGGGAGATAAATCAACCTCAGATTCAGGGTTTTTTTCCATTTTCAAAAGTGCAGATTCATAATCTCGAATGGCTTTGAGCTCTTCTCGGTCTTTGGAAAAAACGGCTTGCATCACCGTATCCTCATCTGCAAACTCAGGATTTTGGGTCAAAATTGAAAGGCTAATTCCTTTCCTAAAGGTAACCTCACCTGAATTGGGATGTAGTAAGCCTGCGATCACTTTAAGCAGCGTAGATTTTCCACATCCATTGACCCCGACCAAAGCCGCTTTTTGACCTTGTTCAAGTCCAAAAGTAATTTCTTCAAATAATTGCTTTTCATCAAAGCTTTTAGTTAGACGCTCAACAGATAAATAATTCACTTGATAGATTATATTAAATTCACTTGACCTGGCAGCATTAATCTTCTGCCCAAGCGCAAATGTAGATCCAAATGTGCCCAGATATTCATCTATTATAGCAAATATTTAAAAATGAATTTAACCTTTTGACGGATCCCAAAAAGAGGAGGTCTTCATCCGCCCATTGAAGAAAATTTAATGGGGTTTCAAAGCCAAAGTATCAACAAAACTTAGCCTTTTCTTTTAACTTTTTTTCGATGGCCTTAGCGGCGGGAGTAGCCGCCAATCCACCGAGTCCAGTACATTTAAGCTCATGCGTCATCGCATCTCCTACCTCCTTCATTGTCATCACTACTTCATCGAAAGGGATCAAGGCTTCATAATCAGATAAAGCCATGTTGGCACAGGACAATGCATTGGATGCCGCCATTACATTTTTACCCAAGCAAGGAGCTTCTACTCGATTGCCAATCGGATCGCAAATAATACCCAGTGAATTTTGAAGGGCGAAAGAAGCGGCAGTCACGCTTTGTTTTAAACTTCCACCTATCAGCGTGACCAACGCGGCGGCCGCCATAGATCCCCCTGCGCCTGTCTCAGCCTGACATCCCGCCACCTCTGCTGAAAAAGTAGCATGTTCCGCGATAAAAACACCTATGATGCCTGCCGAAAATAAAGCTTTAACAATGGTGTCTGGATCCGAATCAAGCGCTTCAGCAGCCCCAAAGAGGGTACCGGGCAAGACACCACACGATCCCGCCGTGGGTGCAGCCACAAAAACCTCCATGGCACTTTTCACCTCCATCATAGCTGTGGTGTACATGATCATTTTATTGAGCATCCCTCCATTGAGCAATTGCCCACTCTCATCTTTTAACTTGTACTTAATAGATTGAACCGGTAATATCCTGTCTTCATAATGGGTTCCTCTCATTCCTTTTTTTATCCCCTCTTTCATTATTTTGGAGATATTTTCCATCTTTGACCAAGCCTTTTTTTGAGAAATATTACCTCTTTTGGATTCATATAAAAGACCTAATTCCCATAATTCAAGCTTTTCTGAATTTCCTAACTCAAGCATTTGGCTACAGTATCTGAAGGGAAGATCAGACGTTTTTCCTTCCAAAACGGGGACCACTGGTTTCAACTGGCATACATTTGAGACCCCAGGTAAAGACTCAAGTTCGGCTATTTCCTCTTTTTTAAATTCAATAAGTGTACTGATTTCAATGAAACTTGTCGTTAATCGAAGGTTACCTTGCGCCCAATCGGGTAACATAGATTGAAGTAATCCAAGGTTCTCCCCATAAATCAATACCACATACTTGTCACCAAAAATAGAAACCTCCGCACCATCTATGTTGAGGACTTCCATCATGCCACCTCCGGTACTTATCGCCGATAGGGTATGAGTTATGAAGGAATTCGATACGGAAATACGATAAAAGTTAGGATGCGTAGCTCCATAATCTATATAGTTTACGATGGTCTCGATACCTGCTTTTTCAAGGGCCGAACGGTAATGTGGCATTTGCTCATCATCTGCCTCCCAACCAAGCAAGCCACCATACAGACCCATATCGGTCCCTTGACTCTCATGTGTGGTAACCAAGGATCCGTTGGGATCATAATCTATCACAATCGCAGTGATCTGCTCATGCATCAACTGCCTCAATAACAAACCTATACGGCAAGCAGCGGCACTGTGTGAACTGGAGGGGCCTCGCATCACTGGACCCAAAACGTCATTGAAAATACTAGAAATCGCCAATGGCCTTTATTTTAATGGTGACTAAAATTAATAAAATAAAGTATTAATCATACTATCTGATGAGACCGCTCATCATTTTTAAGGATTCTGATGAAATACAAAAGCCGTTAAATCAGATGATTTCAATTTATTTAGTTCCATATTTAAACTATGAAAAATCCTTTGATCGAAGTATGCGTAGATACCTTTTCAGATGCCTTATCTGCGGAGTCAAAAGGTGCAGATAGAATCGAATTATGTAGCCACTTGTCCTTAGATGGATTGACACCCACGCTTGAATTAACAAAAAGAACGCTAGCGGCCCTTAAAATTCCAGTCCATGCGATGATCAGATCTCGAGCCATTAATTTTCAATACCTGCCTCATGAAATTGAGACGATGATTGATACCATACACGCCTACAAAGAGCTGGGCATTAAAGGAATTGTTTTTGGTGCCTTATTGGTGGATTTTAATATTGATATTCCCACTGTTGAGAAAATTGCAAAAGCAGCTGAGGGCTTGAACTTAGTATTCCACAAAGCTATTGACCTCACTCCGGATCCTGTAGATGCTACCCAAACTTTAGCAGCTATCAAGGGCATTACGCACATTCTCACCTCTGGCGGTGCGCCCACAGCTGAACAAGGCGCGTCCGTTATTCGAAAGATGGATGCCCACAGTAAACACATAAAAATCATTGCAGCCGGCAAAATAAACGATCTCAACTTGACTGCTATGATAGAATTATTAGGGATTACCGAGTATCATGGAAAACTGCTTGTGGGTAATCTTAAAGAATAAAATGTGTGAAAATGTATTAATCTTGGGGTGCAAAAGATCTGGTACTTCTATTTTCGGCGAACTTTTTAACCCTCTCAGTACTCATACCTATTACAGCAAAATCGATTTTGACCTGTATCTGAACAAAGACTTTTCCAAGCCCATTGCTGCTAAAATACCTAGAGAGAACAGAAAATATCAAAATACGCCTGGATTATCTTTTCCCTTGGACGTATTATTGGAGCGAATTCCCAATATTAAAATTTATTGGCAGCTCCGAGAGCCTTTAGACGCCAGTTGCTCTCTGAGAGTAGGGATTTCAAAAACATGGGGTCATCATCCTCAACCTCCTAACTACAAAGATTGGATGCACGAAAGCTTATTAAAAAAATGTGCACACCACTGAAACTATATCAATTCAATCGGCTATGCATCCATCAAAAAAATAGCCATAGTTACCAAATTTGAAGATTTGGTAGGAGATGCGTCAAAATTTTCTAGGGACATCTGCAAGCAATTGGAAATTGATCCAGGGTCGCATGATCTAGCGTTAAAATCATGAAATCCTAGCGTTCAAAACAACAATAATGAAGATTTCATCGAAGCTCTGACCTCTAGGACTTATTCTACTCAAGACCATCATAACAAAATAAATCGCTGGAAAGAAAACCTCGCGAAAGCAAATTTAGATATAATTGTGCCCATGATCCGTCAAACTGCCGCTCAGTTTGGATACATGCTTTAAGATTACCAATATTAGTTTTTTCGCAAAGATTGGCACTTAAATGAACATAAAATCATATTTATAAAATAATAGATTATAATTTTATTCTTAATTTTCTTAAATTAACAAATCAAAAATAACAACCTCTACTTATGTCTAAGTTATCTCCTTTTCACCTAGCTATCCCTGTAAATAATTTAGCAGCTGCCAGAACTTTCTATCGAGATATCATACAGTGTACCGAAGGTCGGAGTGATACGCAATGGGTGGATTTCGATTTTTATGGTCATCAATTAGTCATACATGAAATAGAGCAATCCACTGAGCCTGAGAAAGAAAATCATAATCCGGTAGATGGTCATGAGGTTCCTATCCCTCATTTTGGAGTTGTTTTGGAAATGGCCCTTTGGAAGGAATTGTCTGAGAGACTCAAAAGGCATCATATTAATTTTCTTATTGAGCCCTATATAAGGTTTGAAGGTCAACCTGGAGAACAAGCTACCATGTTTTTCAAAGATCCTTCAGGCAATGCGTTAGAGTTTAAGGCATTTAAAAATTTATCACAGCTATTTGTGAAGTAAGCCGTTCGGCTAATTCAAGGTAGGTATTAAAATTTATAACTCTAAGAGCATGATCAATATAGGTATTTTAGGTTTTGGTATGGCGGGCCAAGTTTTTCATGCGCCCATAATAAGCTGTATTTCTGGTTTTAACATTAAATCCATTCGTACGACCAATCCTTTTTGGAGTAAACTTGCTCAAGAAAGATATCCTGAGGTCAAGATAGTAAGTCATTCCAGTACGATTATTGAAGATCCAAAAATTGATCTGATCATCATCGTTACACCAAATGAATTTCACTATCAATTGGCTAAACAAGCCCTACTCGCGGGAAAAAATGTCATCGTAGACAAACCTTTCACTGTAACCAGTACGGAAGCTTCTGATTTAATTCATCTGGCAAAGTCCAAAAACTTGTTACTCTCTGTTTATCAAAATCGTCGATTCGTTTCAGATTTTTTGGTCGTTGAAAAAATCATACGTTCCAAGCGCCTTGGTAAAATAGTAGAGGTCACCATGAATTTTGATCGTTTCAGAAATTCGTTCAATGGAAATTGGAGAGAAGATCTTGTGCCTGGATCGGGTATACTTTATGATTTAGGGTCTCATTTGATTGACCAGGCGATCGTATTTTTTGGGCTTCCCGAATTTATTACCGCAGACTTAAGGAATCAGCGGGGAGGTAAAGCCAATGACTATTTTGAGGTAAGGCTGGATTATCCTGGGCTCAAAGTCAACTTAAGATCAAGTATGTTAGTCAAAATTCCAGGTCCCGTATTTAAATTAAATGGAATGAATGGTACTTTTGAAAAATTTGGACTTGACATACAAGAAGGAGATCTTACCGCCGGTCTGACCCCCGAAAGCAAGACCCAATGGGGTCAAGAACCCATCGAACAAGCGGGTAAACTCAGTTTGTTAGTGGACCATCAAGACATTACTGAAACCATAGTCTCACCTCCTGGAGACTACCGAATCTATTACCAAAACATCTATGACGCTTTGGTCAAAAATGAAGTCTTACTAGTGGATCCAAAAGATGCCATGCATACGATTAAAATCATAGAAATCGCGCTAGAGAGTTCACTTAAAAAGTGTACACTTCCATGGAGATGACGCTTTAATTATTTACTTTTCCCGAATGAAAAATACCCTAACCATAGTATTTGCCCTTCTTATTTCTCACACTCAAGCCCAATACATGTATCCCGATCAAGAGGTTGCAGCACTTGTTAACAGCAAAGAATTGGTGGTTCAGCTGCTCCCTGAAAGTTCAGGAGTTGAAAAAGCCTTGAATAAGGTCTTAAGAGAGACCTTTCAAGAGCACTGGCCCAGTAAGCGTGTGAAATTTATGTTTCCCAAAGGAATTAAAAGCCTTTTGAAATCAAAAACGCAAGACTATGCCATTCTTACGCAAACTGAGTCGTTGGGAAAACAAATAAAATCACTACCTGCATATGCCAACGGAAGTATGGAGCAATGGATTTTAGGCGCTTCAAGAGACGCTACCGAAGCCCAGAAAGATGCCCTAGCTAATTTTAATTATGATAAAATTCAATTGGAATATCATGAACATCAACTGAGCGTTTTTGATGGGAAAAGAGAGAAAATTGCTACGGTGATCACCTTTGCTAATGGTTATTTGAGCAAACACGATTATGTATTTTTATGCCAACAATTGCGGCACCTACTCAAAAATGCTGCTGCAGGTGTTCCAAATGAAGATTTTTGGAATGTGGAAGAGAATATTAAAGCTTTAAGAAAAACAAAATACAGCTTATTAGAAGACTATTTTAAGGAAGAAGAGGCCCTCGAAATTGACAGGTCACTGGTAAATCTATATACTTTTGTTCCCTTCCAAGCCTATCAAAAAATCATTGTTGAGAAAACTCCAGGCAGAAGTTATCCTAAAATTATTTTCTCCTTTTTACATGGTAAGTTTATGTGGGTAATGGTCAGATCTATTGATGGTAGGATTCTTTCCATCAACAGCTGCAATAATTATAAATTTACTGGAAGCTATGCTGCTGATGAAATGATTCGGTCAGGTGATGTTTACAAATCTATGGATGATTCCATTCAAATCCTTTTCAATAAATACCGATAACCGACACCTAGAAAGGGTTTACCCTTGTTGTGACTTGGGTTTAATGATAGATTAAAAAAATAAGAATGGTACCCTGATTTGAAAAAATCATGAAGTGATCTATTTATAAAATGATGAGCAATTATGACCTCTTCGAGCCCTATCCGATCACACCCGCCAAAATAACGCGCTTGGCAGGTTATGGGAGTGTCAATTATCAAGTTGAAGATCTTGCTGGCCAAACCTATCTTTTCAAACATCACACGGATCCTGACAGTTTCAAAAGGATTGAAGCTGAAAATAAAATCATGGCTCATTTGTCCGCACAGCTGCCCATAGAAGTTTCAAGTCCTACCTACGACGACCCTCTCATTACCTATCCTGATCGCAGTTTTTCACGAATGCTTTGTTTTATCAATGGCGTTTTTCTAAAAGATGTTCAAGCTACTCCTGAACTGAGTTTCAATTTTGGAAAAGTGATTGCTTTGTCTCACCAATCTTTGGACTCCTACAGAGATGTTGAAATCGAAGCCTATGATCACAAATGGAATCTGATGAATTGTCTCGATAGCGTTGAGGACATGGACCTAATTTCTGATCCCAGTCAGCGAAAAATAGTCAGTTATTTTTTAGAACAATTCAAGCAAGTCTGTAGTGACCCGCTCCGAAAACTTCCAAAAAAAATCATCCACAATGATTTAAATGATTGGAATGTTTTGGTATCAGGTAACGAAATCAAAGGCATCATAGATTTTGGTGATCTATGTTATGCACCTAGAATATGTGACGTGGCCATTGCTATGGCTTACTTACTCTTGGATACCCCAAGCCCACTTACCCGAGCTGTTGCTTTGATAGAAGGTTATCTTTCCATACAAAAACTTGATGAAAAAGAAATTGATCTGCTTTATTACCTGATCGCTGCCCGCTTATGCGTGAGCGTCATCAGCTCAAACAAAGAGCGATCTCAAGGGAATGCCGAGGATTATATTTTTGTGACCGAAAATAAAGCTTGGGCCTTATTGTCGAAATGGTTGGAAATAAATCCTATTTTATTTAGGAACCGTCTCACAAAATCTTTTGCCCCTGAACGGCTAAATCTTACACCTGCCCTAATTTTAAAGAGAAAAAAACACCTCAGCAGTGTACTGAGTCTGAGTTATGACGATCCCATTCATATGACTTCTGCCGCCTTTCAGTATATGTATGCTGCCAATGGAGACACGTATTTAGACGCCTACAATAACATCCCACATGTGGGACATTGCCATCCTGACATCACTCAAGCCGCAGCAAAACAAATCAATAAACTGAATACGAATACCAGATACTTATATGAGGCCCTTATGGGCTATAGCGAAAGACTGTTGAATTATTTTCCTGATGCACTCGATAAGGTAATATTTGTGAACTCTGGCAGCGAAGCCGCGGATCTAGCCATTCGCATGGCTCAAAATTTTACTTCCAACAAACATCTTTTAGTATTGGCAGATGGCTACCATGGACATACCCGCATGGGAATCGATATCAGTGCTTACAAGTTTGATGGAAAAGGCGGCAGTGGGGCCAATGATAATATAACTGTCCTTCCCTTACCAAAAATGTACCACGGCACACATAGTTCAGGTGAAGATTATGCCTTAGAAGCCATTGCAATTATTGAGGATCTACTGGCAAAAGATATCACTCCAGCGGCCTTTATCGCTGAGCCTATATCAGGTTGTGGAGGGCAAGTACCCCTTGCAGGCGGTTATTTACAAACCTTATACCCCTATCTCAAGGAACAAGGAATTGTGTGTATATCCGATGAGGTGCAAGTCGGCTTTGGTCGTATGGGAACTGTATTCTGGGGCTATGAACTTTATGACATCGTCCCAGACCTGGTCGTACTTGGCAAACCCATGGGAAATGGACATCCTATAGGAGGCGTGGTCTCTACTTTGGCTTTGAGTGAATCTTTTGATAACGGTATGGAATTTTTTAGCTCCTTTGGAGGTAATCCCGTCTCTATGCAAATAGCTCATGCCGTACTCGATGTGATTGAACGCGAAAATTTGCAGGCACATGCCTCAAAAGTCGGTAGTTATTTCGACGAATGTGCCAAAAATTTGGTCCCAGATTATCCTCAAATCGGCGATGTTAGAAATCAAGGACTCTTTCTTGGACTAGAATTGGTGCATCCGATAACGTTGGCACCGGCGACAGCCTATGCCTCAAAAATAAAAAATGAATTAAAAAGGCGACTCATCCTCACGGGTACAGATGGGCCCCGAGACAATGTATTGAAATTAAAGCCTCCGCTTTGTTTTACCATCCAAAATGTAGATCAATTTTTTGAGGCATTTGAAAGGACCCTCAAGCAGACCCCTCTTTGACCTTAAAATGCCCATTCAATCAATTTTTTGCTTCAAAATGATTTTGAAAGACCACGAAAGATGATTCAATAGATGACAGTTGAAGTTGCTCTCTTTAAAATACCCTTCATCCAAAAAAAGGGAAAATTGATGAGCTCAAATACAAATCAGAATACATCTCATGCTATATTACCCATCTCTGATAAGATACGAAAATACTCAAATGATAATACGGAATTAAAGCTTAGGTCACATAAATTAATAAGCTTTACTAAAAATACAACTAGTGGATATAAAAATACGAATACATAATCTTTGGATGGCTTTGGTTGTCCTCTTATTGGCTTGTCATTGTGAAGGAACTCCACCTAAATTAACAGAAAAACCGGCAATAAAGGCGAATCAACCATTTAATGTTATTTTATTAATTGGGGATGGCATGGGACTCAGTCAGCTTTCTTCAAGTTTTTATTTTAGTGACCAGCTACCCAATTTCGCACGTTTTAAAACGATTGGATTGAGCAATGTGATCGCCGCAAATTCAAAGATCACAGATTCTGCCGCGGGTGCCACTTCTTTTGCCTCGGGTATCAAAACATTTAATGGGGCCATTGGTGTTGACATGGATAAGCAACCTGTAGAGAATATCGTCGAATTACTCTCCAAAGAAAATTACCAAACAGGTCTCATTGCAACCTCCTCCATCACCCATGCCACACCTGCCTCATTTTATGCCCATGTTGCCTCCAGAGATTGGGAAGAGCAAATAGCTGAACAAATGGCTACCTCACCTATCGATTTTTTTGCAGGTGGTGGATTGAAATTCTTTCAAAACAGAAAAGATGGAAAAAATATTCTAGACCTACTCAAAACCAATGGGTTTGAGATCTATACTGACTCGATGGAAAAAGAGATCGATGGAAATAAAAAGCATGCCTTCATCTTGGGAGAAGAAGATATGCCAAAAATGATCGAAGGCCGAGGTGATTTTCTAGTGAAATCAACACAAAAAGCATTAACCTATTTTGACAAGAGTAATTCCCCTTTTTTCCTCATGGTGGAAGGCTCTCAAATTGATTGGGCCGGGCACGACAATGTAACTGATTACCTTATCACAGAATTGTTGGACTTTGATCAAATGGTAGGTTCCGTCTTGGATTATGCAGAAAAAGAGGGCAATACTTTGGTCATTGTTACCGCAGATCACGAAACGGGAGGATTTACCCTATCGGGAAAGGTCATTGGACAAAACTCAAAAGGTGAAGATGAGCATGACTATAACGACATCGTTCCAACCTTTTCAACTACCGGTCACAGTGCCTCCTTAATCCCTGTCTTAGCTTTTGGTCCAGGGTCCAATCATTTTTCTGGATTTTATCAAAACAGTGATGTTTATCACAAAATGCTCAAGGCCTTAGATAAATAAGGGCCGTTTCGATCTCTACTGATCTTCTACTAAATGTCCAAGGTATGTGCCACCATAAACATTAAAGCCATTTAAGGATAATTACCATTATTATCAGCCCCTGAACATGAATCTTTGATGAAAAAAGAATCATTTCAGCATATTTTGCCGATCTTGCCGATCAGATGAATAAGGCACAATTATTACTAATAACTCCTCCATTTACCCAACTCAATACCCCTTATCCAGCGACTACCTATATCAAAGGTTATCTCAATACTTTGGGACTTCCTTCTTTTCAAGCAGATTTAGGTATTGAAGTAATTATACAATTGTTTTCTAAAAAAGGGCTTCGGCAGATTTTTTCGCAAGTAAAAAAACAAAAGAAAATTTCAAAAAATGCTTCAAGAATCATTCAACTAGAGCATAGCTATATTCAGGTTATCGAAGAAGTCATGGCCTTTTTACAACACAAAAATCCAACTTTAGCCTTCAGTATATGTGAACGGTCTTTCCTTCCTGAAGCGGAAAGATTTGCGCAAATAGATGATCTAGAATGGTCCTTTGGTGCCATTGGGGTTCAAGACAAAGCCAAATACTTAGCCACGTTGTTTTTGGAAGACTTGGGCGATTTAATCACTGAAGCCGTAGACCCTTATTTTGGATTCAGTAGGTACGCTGAGCGTTTGGGGATATCAGCATCATCTTATGACACCCTTCATTCCAAACTGCAAGAGCCACTTACACTCATTGATACCCTCACCATCGAATTACTCGATGCGCTCATTAAAAAAGAACATCCGACGCTCATCTGTTTTTCTATTCCTTTTCCTGGAAACCTGTACAGTGCCTTGAGATGTGGACAATTCGTTAAGCGCCAATATCCAAAAATCAACATTGCCATGGGGGGAGGGTATCCCAATACGGAACTTAGATCACTTACTGACCCACGGGTATTTGAAGTCGTTGATTTCATCTGCTTAGATGATGGAGAAAGACCATTGAAAAATCTTATCGAATACCTTGAAGACAAAAGACCCATCGCACAACTCAAAAGAACTTTTTGCTTAATAGATAAGAAAGTAAGGTATTTAAATGGCAGTAAAGATCTTGATATCTCCTTTCATAAAACCGGGACACCTGATTATTCAGATCTACTTTTAGATAAATATTTATCCGTAATCGAAGTGACCAACCCCATGCACAGACTGTGGAGTGATGGTAGATGGAATAAACTCACCATGGCGCATGGATGTTATTGGAAGAAATGCTCTTTTTGTGATATTTCTTTGGATTATATCAAAAATTACGAGCCCATAAGTGCTACCATTTTATGTGATCGTATGGATGCATTGATCAAGCAAACGGGTGTCAGTGGCTTTCATTTTGTCGACGAAGCCGCCCCACCATCTCTTATGAAAGAATTGGCGCTTGAGCTAATTAAACGCAAGATGAATATCACTTGGTGGACCAATATTCGATTCGAAGAACGTTTTACCTATGATCTTTGTCGATTATTAAAGAGGTCTGGCTGTATTGCGGTTTCTGGGGGACTTGAAGTAGCTTCAGATCGATTATTGGCCAAAATGAACAAAGGCATTACTGTCAGCCAAGTAGCTAGGGTATCGAGAGACTTTACAGCCTCGGGTATTATGGTTCACGCCTATTTGATGTATGGGTTTCCAACCCAAACAGCTCAGGAAACAATTGATTCATTGGAAATGGTACGCCAACTATTTGAAAATGGTATCATTCAATCCGGTTTTTGGCATCAATTTGCCATGACGGCACATGCGCCGGTAGGCCTTGACCCTGCGGCCTTTGAAGTGCGATTTTCTGGACCGGAACATGCGGGATTTGCTAAAAATGATTTAATACACGAAGACCCTAAAGGGGCAGATCATAAACGCTTCAGTGAAGGCTTAAGGGTTTCGCTGTACAACTATATGAACAGTGCAGGATTTGATTTGGCGCTCTCAAAATGGTTTGATTTCAAAATTCCTGCCCCCTCTATTCCACCTCACTATATTTTACAAGAAATCGAAAAAGAGTATAAGAAGACTCCAAACAGCGCTGCGATCTTTCTTTGGATGGGTACGAAACCCCAAACAAAAGTCATAAAAAAAGGAGGTGTGGAAGTTATGAAGTTGTCTTTGGTAACCAAACAAGATGAGGATACCTTATTATTTCCCCCCAAAACGGGTATATGGCTGGCCCAGGTCCTCACTGATTTAATGCCATCACAGCATTACCAAAAAACTACTTTAAAAGGACTTGAAAAAGATTTTAATGGGCATGATTTAGGGAATTTTGTACATTTTGTTGAATCTCCAGCTTTCAAGAGATTGAGCACTTTGGGTTTATTGCTTATTTAATAAATTAAAAGGTGTATTTAGATACTTCCTTTGAACCCTCAAAGATCTGAAAAAATGACCTTACTAAAAAGACAGCCTTTTCAGGTAATATCACACCAGACTCTTAAAATGAAAAAAACAAATTCTGTATTTTTATTCAAATCAAAAGAAAATTGCATGTTATCTTTCAATGAGCAATCACAATGTTATAGATTTTTCCAATTATGAAACAGCCATGCTCCAAATGAACACGTTGATTACAAATACCCTGCAAGAGCTATGGGATTTCATGAAAAATCCCGTGGAGCTGGCAGATCAAAATTCGCCTATTCAGCAAAAAATAGCTACTTGCTGGGCCCTCTTTTTAATCCAAATACCTCCCCTTTTGGTGCTTATGGCCCTGCTCGGTGGATTGGAGCAATTGGGTCTATGGGAAGAAGATATGCATAGCCTACAGAAAATTTTTGAAGAAATGGAACCTGTATTGATCTTCTTTTTTGCTGTGATCATGGCACCCCTTTTTGAGGAAATAATGTTTAGGCTCATTCTCAGATTCAGATCTAACTTTTTGATCTTATGGAGCATCCATATAGGGGTAACCCTTCACTTAGGTGAAAAAAGAAGCCTTCTTAAAATAGCTCGAAAGGTTTGGGATAAATTTTACGGATGGATTTTTTATCTTATGGCTTTGGCATTCGGACTCATGCATATCATGAATTTCGAGCCTTCCTTAAACATCTATTTACTCGCACCTATTCTGGTAGCTCCACAAATCTTAATTGGCATAAATTTAGGTTACCTGCGCATTCGATTTGGGTTAATTTGGAGCATCCTATTTCATGCATTCCATAATGGTGTTTTAATGACCATTGCCTTACTTACTGGAGAAATATGATTTTTATTTGAATGAAACTTAGAACTATTAATAAAAGAATTACTTCATAACATGGCAATGAAAACTTATCAGGTAAAAGGTATTTTACAACAAAAAAGTTGGTTATTGAATCCATTCGTAACCATCGATTCGAAAGGAAAAATTACCAAAATTGCTTCAAAGGGCACTTCTGATGAGTACATTGACGGCTACCTTTTGCCCGGATTTCAAAATGCCCATTCACACGCCTTTCAGTATGCCATGTCTGGTTTAGCAGAAATACATACGCATCACTCTCGTAAAGATGATTTTTGGGCTTGGCGACATGCCATGTACGAAGTCGCACTGTCGGTCAATCCTGAACAATTAGAATCCATAGCCGCCATGCTTTATGTGGAAATGCTTCGGAACGGTTACACATCGGTAGCTGAATTTCACTATTTACATCATGATGATCAAGGCCTACCTTATGCCCATATAAGCGAACTAGGGGAGCGATTAATTTCAGCAGCAAAAACCACAGGTATTCATATTACTTTGATCCCTATTTTTTATCAAAAAGGAGGGTTTGGCCTGCCTGCTGAATCCCATCAAAGAAGATTCTTAAGTAAAGATGTTGATGACTATTTTCGTTTATTGGAAGCCTCTAGTGCATCCATCACACACTATGAAAATGCCCAAATAGGTTTTGGAATCCACTCGTTAAGAGCTGCCGATAAAAATTCCATGGAACGCATTTTTAAAGAAGGGCCCAAAGATGCTCCGATTCATTTGCATCTCGCCGAACAGCTGAAAGAAGTGGACGCCTGTATTGATTTTTACGGAGAAAGACCTGCCCAATGGTTATTAAATCAGGGCATTTTGAATGAGCGATTTCATCTCATTCATTGTACTCATTTAAATCCTCAAGAAGTCAAAGGCATTGCTACTAGCCAAGCACAGGTTGTACTGTGTCCTGCCACAGAAGGCAATCTAGGCGATGGTCTTTTCTCACTCAAAGCATTTCAAAATCAAGGGGGTAAGTGGTCCATCGGTACCGACAGCCAAATCAATCTCAATCCCATAGAAGAACTCAGAATACTTGATTACGGTCAACGTACCAAAACCCATGATCGTGCGCAGTTCACCTCTGAGCATCAAGGAGATGCTGGGAAATTTGCCATAGATATGGCCTGGCATAGTGGACAAAAAGCCATGGGAGAAAAAAAGTCAAATTTCCTTACTGTAGGTCAGTCCTTAGATGCAGTCATCTTAAATGCCAATGCTCCGTTAATATCCGTATCAAAACCCGAAAATATATTAGCTACCTTAGTTTACTCAGGTCAACCCAACGATTTGATGGGTACCCTAGTCAACGGTCAATGGGTAATTAAAAACCAAAAACATCTGAATCAAGAAGCGGTACAAACCTCCTTTACCAAAAGTATGCGCCAAATTAAAATCAGATGATGATGAAAACTCTTAATAAAGGAACTCAAAAGCACTTCTATAATGATCCTGCACTTGGTAATGTTGAATTAATTTATCAAAAAAACTATGTCTACTCAAGGTCGCCGAATCTCCAATGAGTACAAGCTTATGTTTGGCACGTGTCATGGCTACATTCATGCGCTTTTCTTCTGACAAAAATCCTATAACGCCTTGCGTATTACTTCGGGTCAGAGAAATCAAAACAATGTCTCTTTCTTGACCCTGAAAAGCGTCCACGGAGTTGATACTTATTCGTTTTAATAAGGCAGGCGGGTATTTAACTTCACTCAAAAAATATCTTAATAATTCTACCTGGGCTTTATAGGGAGCTATGATGGCATAACTGTAATTTTCTGGCTGATCAAGATGGATTACTATTTCTTTCAATTGGTTGATCGTAAAACTGGCTTCTTCACGGTTAAAAGTACTTAAGGTTTCTTTATTTAGTGCCTCATCATATCCGCAACCCGCCGTATCTATAAACTCAGTCGCCCTTTCAAACCTTAACGGCCGCTCCAAAATAGAGTCGTCAGACGTCAATAAGCCGTGATAAAAATGTTGGTTGGAAAACGCCATGATCTCTGGATGCATGCGATACTGTTGGGTAAGCATTACATCAATGTCATAAGCATTGATGCATCGTTCAAAAATAGTATTCCCAAATCCTTTGACAAGCGCTTCCTTAGATTTCACCGTAGGTGCCAACTGCAGATGATCTCCAGCCATAATGACGCGCTCAGCTTTACTGATCGCTATCCATGCAGCAGGTTCTAATACCTGCGAGGATTCGTCAATGAATACCGTTTTAAACTGCATGTCAGAAATACGTTGATTATTGGCGCCTACCAAAGTACACGCAATCACGGCTACTGTATTTAAGATGCCTTCGACCATCTGATCTTCCAATCTCCGCCCCTCAGCCTTTAAAAACCTGGCTTCTTGCAACATCAATTTACGTTCTTGGGCCTCTGCTCGACCAAAGCTGCGTTTATACTGCTTTCCCAGTCGCCTGAGCTCATCTCCTTTTTTTCTTATTTTTTTTAATTCTTTGAACAGCGGGTGTTGGGTGATTTGTGCATCTAAAGTATGTTTTTCTATCTCCTCAGTTACCCGAGCTGGGTGACCGAGTCGAGTCACCGGCACTTGTTTTTGATGGAGTTTTTCAACAATTAAGTCAACTGCCGAATTACTTGGCGCACAGACCAATACTTGTTTTTCTGTTTGTAAGATATGTCTGATACATGTCACCAAGGTAGTCGTTTTACCTGTCCCAGGGGGGCCATGAATCAAGCCTATATCCTTGGCTGCATTGACTTGGTTTAAGGCTTCGTTTTGACTGGCATTCAAATCTGGGTAAGTTATTCCCTGTAATCCCTCAAACCTAGGGCGAGCATTGCCCAATGTATATTGAATCATCTCTGCAGTTCTCCCTTTGGTCTTGTCCATTAGGCACGACAGCATTTTCTCCATTTGATCGTACGTAGCTTCATCAAAGAGTAAATCCAAGCCTATTTTCCCCTTATCAAGCCATTCTGGTGCCGCATTTCTACTGAGCATAATGGCAATTTCATCAGGTTTCACCTTGGATATAATACCCTGACTTGAATATGTTTTTTGATCTTTATTTACGAAAAGACTTGCCGAAACACCGACCTGAAAAAGATGTCGCTTTCCCTTCATCGGCACATAGCCAAAGGTTAAAATGCAATGATCCCCTACCCCCAATCTGAAGTTTTTGAAATGCAATGGATAACAAGTAACGCCATCAGACTTACGCTGATCAATTGATTTGTTACGAATTTTAGCCTCATATTGATCTCTATCTTCCTGTCGCTCTATTTTAAGCAGGTCGAGCAATTGAGAAAAATGCTGATGTGGATCCGTCATATTTGTTGGTTCGCTTTAATTAATATCTTCTGTAAATAAGGTTACCTTCTCTGGTGAGGGCTGCATTGTATAGAGAAAGTAAAACGGACCTCCTTGTACCACCGCTTTTGAGTTTCAAGTTCTGCTGATTTGATCTGGATGGTTTTTGACTTGCCGCTATAAAAGCCCTCCCTACCGGATAAACATCTTGACCTATCAAACCATCATAATAAATAAACCATCAAAAGGTAAAAAACCGAAGGACATAGTAAGACGCCAATTCCTGTATAAAAGGTAGCCGTCAACGCACCATAAGGTACCAATTTGGGATCTGTGGCCGCTAAACCTGCCGCTACTCCACTGGTAGTACCAATCATTCCTCCAAAAATCATGGCCGTACCCGGATTATCTAATCCTATCTTTTTGGCCACTAAGGGCGTAATAATGGTTACAAAAATGGTTTTGACTACACCTGCTGCGATGCTAATCGCAATTAAATCCGAAGAGGCACCAATAGCAGCCCCAGTAATGGGTCCAACGATATAGGTGCACGCGCCAGCCCCAATCGTAGTGAAACTCACCGCATCAGTATAGCCCATGGCATATCCAATCGACCCTCCCACAAAAAAAGTAACAATTACACCTATAAATAAAGAAATAATTCCGGGTAATCCAGTTTTACGGAGCTCAGATAAGCTGGCCCCCATAGCGGTCGCTACGATGGTGAAATCACGAAACATGGCCCCTCCTAAAAGTGCCATGCCCGAAAAAACAGAATGATTTGCAATCCCTTTATCTCCCCCAAAGTACGCCATCACAAGGGCTGCTAAAATAGCAATTGCTACACCTGGAATCCGTTTATTAAATATTTTTTTTGACATCCAATCGGCCAAAAACAACATCACTCCCACGACCAAAAAGGCAATGACCAATCCGTTTTTGATAAACATCTCATCTAAAATATCCACGCCTATCATTCTGTGGATTTTTTTAAATTCAACTTAGACCATTTAGAAATTAAGGGAATCAATAAATAACAACATGAAGTGGCTAAGATTCCAGAACAGATAGCTACCCATCCATTCGAAAGGGCCACCTTGACATTCAGAATTGATGACATGGCGACGATCACGGGTATGTACATACTACTCCAAAAAAGTACTCCTGCTTGGGTCTCTACGTGTAAAGAGGTTTTCTTATAAAACCGATCATTGATCATCACCAGCAAAATCATCGCAATACCGACACCCCCTACATTGCCTCCAATACCTAGACCTACTCCAATGTATTTTCCAATCACTTGTCCTATCAAGTAACATGCTGCAAGGAAGGCAACTCCGTAAATTTTCATCGACACAAATATAATTGTTCTTTTATTTCTTTCTTTAAAATTATTTGGATTGTGGTAGGTGTAATTTAGGTGGAGACATGGGTTGTATCCTTTTCTATGAGAACACATCGATTTCTATCTTCAGGTTCCATTTATACATCAGAAATGACTCAAACTTATTTTGGAAGATCTTATTAAAATAACTATAACACGACTTAGGATCACAATATCTGGTCTGCTTTTTAGTGCAAAATCATTTAATTTAGCTTTAATTCATCATTTTCTAGTGCCTTGAAAACTAACTTCCGTTTTATTTGTCTTTTACACTCATTTTTTAGCAGACGTTGAACTACTTAGCACACATTTTCCTCTCAGGAAATAACGACCTATTAAAATTAGGAAATTTTTTAGGCGATTTTGTCAGCAGTAAGGATCAAAAAAAATTCAATGCCGAAATACAAAAAGGTATCAAACTTCATCACCATATCGATCATTATACAGATACGCATGCTACTGTCAAAAAAAGTAAAATTCGATTGAGACCCCAATTTGGGCATTATGCTCCCGTAATTGTGGATATGTACTACGATCACTTCTTAGCCTTAAATTGGTCTCAATATGGATTGATCAGCTTAGAAGATTTTGCGTGCCATTTTTATACCATCGCGGATAAAAATAAACTGATTCTTCCTGAAAAGGCCCATCACGTACTACATTTCATGAAACGAGATAATTGGCTGTATGAGTACCGGACATTAGAAGGTATTGACAAAGCATTGACAGGCATGTCAAGAAGGACTAAATTTGAATCTAAGATGGAATGGGCCGCCCTTGAATTGAAGAAAAATTTTATCGAGTATCAAGAGGATTTTAATTGCTTTTTTCCAGAATTAAGGGCTGAAATAAATGACTATATGACGCGAAAATTATGATTAAGGATGTATTACTTGTGGGATTAGGGGCCTTCGTCGGAAGTGGTCTTCGCTATTTGATAAATATTAAAATGGGCCTATTGAACCTATTATTTCCATGGGCTACTTTCGGCATTAACCTTATGGGGTCATTGTTGATTGGTATCTTCATGGCCGTGTCCTTTAAAGATCAAACCTTGTGGAAATTACTCCTGATCACTGGGTTTTGTGGGGGGTTTACTACCTTCTCAAGTTTTTCATTTGAAAGTTTATCTCTCCTCAAATCAGGGAATATAGTCATGGCCTTGGGTTATATTTTTTTAAGTGTTTTAGGTGGATTATTATTTGTGGCCCTCGGATATTACCTCACCAACAAATGCATCCCATAATCTTGGAGTCCTAAAAAAATGATCACGCTATATGATCTCTTAGGTGTCTCCAAAACGGCAAGTAGCCAAGCGATTAAAACCGCCTTTAAAAAAAAGGCGCTCCAGTATCATCCAGATAAAAATGATGGCGATCCAGATAAAGAGGAGATTTTTAAAAGAATTAATACCGCCTATCAAGTTTTGGGCCAGCCTCAATCTCGAGCAGATTATGACTTTAGTATTACTCCCCAAACGGTTTCATATACACCCAATACTCAAAAAAAACGGCGTAAACCCTATAAATATCAATCCACAACAAGACCTTTTCGATCCTATGTTAAAACGGAAATCGATTGGAAGGCAAATAGAAAATCAACCCTATATGCCTTTGGTTTTGTATTCATCATTGCCTTGTTGGTCGTTAGTTTCGTCGGTGCACGAGATGCCTACAACGAAAAATTGTTCTTTGAAAAACTAGAATTAAGAAAATCTATTTTCTACCAAGCCACCGCGTTTCATGCCGATGGGCAATGGGATGCCGCCTTATCTCAATTAAGTGAATTGAAAGGATATCTCCTTCCTTATGAAAAAGATATGGAACGATTTGAAATCAAAATATTTTCTGAACTGGTCGCCCAAGTGACCCAATATCATCAAGAAGGTTCCCATCAAAAGGCCTTGGCCCATTTTAATTTACTCGAAAAATATACCCCTTTCAATGAAATTAAATTACTCAATTGGCAGGCTCAATCCTATCGAGCTACTTTACAAGGTGCGGCAGCCATCCGATCACTTGAGAAAATATTGCTCCTAGGGCATCGAACGGTATATACCTATGTAGAGTTGGCAGAAATTTATGCTGATCTCATGGAAGATTCCAAAAGCGCTTTAATTTATTATGAAACGGCCAATACCTATGCCCAAAAATATTATGAGTCTTTTTATGGCAAAGCCTATGCCATCTTATTGAAAAGTGCCGATTTACCTGAAAGTCATTACCGCCTCTACAATGGACTTGCCAAGGCCTATCTGAATACCGATAATCCAAGTCAAGCCTTGAAAGCAACCAAGTGGAATCTACGTGTATGGCCAGAAAAAGGAGATGCACATCTGATCAATGCCCAAGCCCATCTATTGCTTGATGCGCCCACCTTGGCTTGTGAACAATACTTAATTGCATTAGAAAAAGGCATTCAGGCCGAAAATATCTTTTGCTATTGATCAACCCACAAAATCACCCATTTTTCTTCTACAATCTTTGACCTGCTTATTGAGAATCAATTTCCAAAAAGGAGACTTTTTTAAGACCAATTTGGCAAAAACCATGAGATTATTTCCTCGCATATTCCATACCCCTGAACGGTTAGACATTTTGGCTGATTGCAAAGCATACTCAAATCCCATATCACGAGTGAATTCTCTGAGGCATGGATTTCCGTAAAGTACTTTCCCTGATTTTGTTTTAAATATGATTTCAATATTTCTTTTACTTTTAGCTCCCTGTTTTTTTAACTTTTTGGGGCTGATCCCTACGCTTTCCTCAGGACTAAAAGCCACACTTCCTTGATCTTGGCCGTAGGACATCAGGCCTATAAAAAGTGAAATAAAAGCACAAAAATATTTTAGTCGTCCCATTTTCATCAATTCGAACCAAAAGATAGCCTATTCTTAAATATCTTTGCCTCTAATTTAGCCCTTGTGAAATATATAATCAGTTTCTTTTTAAAAACCATTCCGAGAAAACAACTTCAATTGGTTAGCCATTATGTGCTAAAAATACTTTCTCTGTTTTATATGGGTAACCAAGTTGAGTGCCCCGTCTGCTTGCGTCAATTTCGAAAATTCCTTCCTTATGGAAGAATCGGTCGACCCAATGCCCTTTGTCCCCATTGTTTGTCCTTGGAGCGGCATCGACTCTTGTGGCTTTTTCTCAAAGATAAAACTGAATTCTTTACTATTTCAGCTAAAATGCTGCACATTGCCCCCGAACTTTGTTATATAAAAAGATTTGAATCTCTACCAAAACTCGACTATCTGACGGCAGATATAGAGTCTCCTTTGGCTAAAATAAAAATGGATATCCATGATATTCCATTTCCAGAAAATACTTTTGACGTCATCTTTTGTAATCATGTGCTGGAGCATGTCCAAGATGACAAAAAAGCCCTGAGTGAAATGCTACGGGTTTTAAAACCTGGAGGCTGGGCCATACTTCAAATACCCATATTTAAACCCCTTATCGATCAAACGATTGAAGATCCTACCCTTAAAGATCCTAAAAAAAGAGCTGAATTATTTGGGCAAGATGATCATGTTCGGATGTATGGTAAGGATTATGCAGACCGTATTCGCAGTACTGGTTTTGATGTGATAGAAGAACATTTCATCACTGAACTTGCGCCAAGCCTAGTCAAAAAGCATGCCCTTCCTGAGGGCGAAATCATTCATCGCGCCATCAAACCCAATCAATAAAGATCAATGTACTTTTTGTTGGGATCAATACCCCTAAGTTTCTGAATCACCTCGTGAATCAAACCCACTGCGTAGCCTAACATTTGAATCAATGTCGTCAACGGCACATAAAGGGCTACTTTCAAGGATTTTGACTTCAATAAGGCCTCTAGAGAGATCAGTAATAAATAAATTACATAGCATCCGATCCCCAAAAAGCCTAGGCTTTGACCTGAAAAACTCAAGACAAAGGCACTGAAAAATCCCAGTACAAAAATCAATGGAAATAAATGCAATATTTTTAAATGACCTGAATGAAAGCGCGTCAGGTTGATTCTCGCTCTTCCAAAATAATTAATTTGCTTATAGAATTGGATCAAATTGGTCCGTCTCTTGTGATATACAAAAGCACTGGGGATCAACTCAGTCTTAAACCCTGCTGCGATGATTCTGATACTGAACTCAAGATCTTCACCCATAAATGGAATACGATACCCCCCCGTTTTTTGAAATACCTCTTGGGTAATTCCCATATTAAAACTTCTCGGATGGTATGACCCTATTTGATTTTTCCTTCCCCTGATGCCTCCGGTAGTAAAAAAAGAGGTCATAGTATGGCTGATGGCTCTTTGTATCGGAGTGAATGAATCAAGAGCAGTATCTGGACCTCCGAAAGCATCTACTTGATGCAAGCCTAAATAGTCGTTTACCTCTTGGAAGTAATTGGGAGGAATGAGGCAATCAGAATCAAATACTATTAAAACCTCTCCTTCTGCTCTTTGATAGCCATAATTTCTCGCATAACCCTGGCCTTCATTTTCTTTAAAAAAGTACCTAACGTTTAGCCGATTTGCATAATGCTCTGCAATGGCTTGACATGTCTTGGATGAGCCATCTTCTACCAGAATAACCTCAAAGTCATCAAAGGATTGTTTCATCAAGGAGGCCAACAGCTCATCTATCTCATCCGGTCGATTGAATACCGGGATGATTATGGAGTACTTAGGCATTCGGTTTAATTTCTTCTTCTATTTGATAGTCATGTTTATTGGGGCTTGCTTGCATAATCATTTCTGCCAAAAAGCCAGACAAAAACAATTGTACCCCAATAATCAATGCCACAAGGGCAAGAAAAAACACGGGTTGATCCACTACATCCCGAACCGGTAATTCGTAATGCTGATTGAGGATTTTATCTACAACCAGAAATACGGTAATCCCAAATCCACTCATAAAACTAATGGTACCCAATAAGCCAAAAAAGTGCATCGGGTTTTTACGAAAACGCGTAATAAAAGAGACCGACAACAGATCGAGAAAGCCCGTGATATACCTCTCAAATCCAAACTTAGTCATCCCATATTTCCGTGCTTGATGCACTACCACAGTTTCGGTTATTTTTTTATAGCCATTCCATTTAACCAAAAGAGGAATGTATCTGTGTCTCTCACCATACAAATGAATGCCCTTGACCACGCGATTTTGATAGGCCTTCAATCCACAATTAAAATCATGTAATTTAATACCTGAAAAAATCCGAGTCACCCAATTGAAAAATTTGGAAGGAATTTTTTTTTCGAAGGGATCATGCCGAATTTTTTTCCATCCTGAGACCATATGATGACCTTCTTCCATGATCATTCGATGTAATTTGGGTATCTCATCTGGAGAATCTTGTAGATCGGCATCCATAGTAATAACCACATCTCCCGTGCAAATTTGGAAACCCGCATGCAAGGCCGCACTTTTTCCATAATTACGAGTAAATCTCAACCCCTGTACACGATCATCCGTAGCTGCCAGTTTTGATATTTCTTTCCAAGAATCATCTGTACTCCCATCATCGATAAAAATCAATTCTCCCTTAAGTTTAGATGATTTAAGGACTTTTACAATCCACGCATACAACTCTGCGATAGATTCTTGCTCATCTAATAAGGGTATGATTAAGGAAACGTTGTTATTAGTTGCTGACACGGTTCTTATTCTGTAAAATCAGGTACTTTACGTTTGATGATCGCACCGGTGATTAAAGACATCACTGCATAGAAAATCAAAACCATGCCAAAACTTTTAATTTGCCCCATCACCGTAAAACTAGCCGCTGGGTCTGCGTCCTCAATCGCTTCATCTATGATCTCTTGATTGGCACCAAAGCCCTCCATCATCTCAACAGTTTGCTCAATAATGGCTTCCGACATTAATTGGGGTAGGTCAGGATCTATTACTTGAAATAACAAAATACTGAAGGCTGTCCCAATAAGTCCTGCCAGGACAAATGTCAAAATGGAATAAATGTATGCTATTTTGAAAGACACAAAACCCCCCAACATCTCCCGATATTGAATACCAAAATAACTTACCAAAGCGATAAATAGAACCAGTGAAGAGAGACTGAACCACCATTTAATCATCAATAAGGGATCTATGATGTAAACAATCAAAGAAATTAATATCCCTACTACGCCAAGTATCACTCCGGATTTTAAAGCATGATCTTTCATAACATTTTATAAATTAAGTTTTTCTTTTCAAAATTGAAAGTACTGGAGTGATCAGCATGGCTGATATAAATTTTTTCACCCCGCCCATCAACACCATATCTAAAATAGTAGTTTCTTGAATGGTTTCCAACTGAATTTGATATTGTTCTTCCCCAAAACCCTCAATATATTGCGCTGATTTGATTTCCAAAAAATCAACGGCTTGTAATTGATAACTAATCAAAATATTTTCATCAAATTTCATTACTAAAAACAAGAATACCATATATATTCCTAAAGAAAATATATTCACGAAAAATCCAATACTCATCCCTTGCCAAAAATGTAAAATGCCTTCATTATTTACTGTCTTAAACTCATTCAGTGCAAAATAAATCACCAATCCATAAATAAAGAGATCAAAAAAAAGATGGCTCATTTCTATGAAAGGATGTACTCCGATATAGTAGGACACCAAAAAGGTCATTGTCATGAGAAATGCCCCAACACCGGCATATCGAAAACCTACTTCTTTCATAGCTTATCTTGGAAAATATGATTTTTCACCATTGATCACTCCCACCGCTTTACCTGTAAGCTCATGACCAAATAAAGGCGAATTATTAGACTTTGAAACATTCGATTCCTCATTATAATGCCATTTTAGATGCGCATCTAATAGCGTTAATTTAGCAGATTCTCCTTCCTCGATCTTTATCGTGGGCAAATTCAGCACCTGACGAGGGCCCTTGGATAATTTTTCAAGTAACGTATCTAGGGATAATTCTTTGGATACTAAGGTAAGCAAAGATGAAAAAGCAGTTTGTAATCCGATCATTCCAAATGCCGCTAAGTCAAACTCTAGATTTTTACCCTCAACATCTTGAGGCAGGTGATCAATAGCTATGGCATCTATGGTTCCATTGGCGAGCCCTAGCTTCAACGCTTGAATATCTTTAGTGGTCCTCAAGGGAGGGTCTACTTTATAATAGGTATCAAAGGAAATCAAATGATCATCGGAATAACATAATTGATGCAAGATGACGTCGCAAGTTACCGCCAGTCCACTCTTTTTTGCTTTTGCGATCAAGGCTACAGATTCAAAAGTGGAAATACCATGGATGTGGAGACGCCCGCCCGTATAAGCTAGAATAGAAAGGTCTCTTTCAATAATAACTTTTTCTGAAAGGCTAGACATGCCCACCAATCCTAATCCAGTGCTTACCAGCCCTTCATGCATTTGACCTGCTCTTGAAAGACTTAAATCTCTTGGCCTACTGATCACAAGGCCTTTAAATTTCTGCACGTATTGTAACGCTTTTAGTAAGAGCTCAGCATTCATGACAGGTATTATACCATCGGTAAACGCGACGGCACCTGATTCTCTCAAATCTAAAATTTCTGCTAAGCTTTCACCCTTCAATTTCTTACTCAAAGCACCCAATGGATGGACTGAAGTCACCTGCTGACTCCCTTTAGTCAGGAGGTATTCGATCGTACTTCGATTGTCTGCTGCAGGTAAAGTATTCGGTAGGATACAAACATCCGTAAATCCCCCTTCACAAGCGGTTTTCAGACCCGTAATTAAGTCTTCTCTATATTCCGTTCCTGGATCATTAAAGTGACTGGATAAGTCCATCAGGCCCGGAGTAATCATTTTTGGAGCATCTATCTTGGTTTTACTCTCAACAATGGACTGAATAATTCCTTTTTCTATGCGTACATCTACTTCTTGCCCATGGTGGGATGAGTGCATATCTTGTACAACTACATTTCTTACAATCATTTTATAGAAATCGAATAAGTAAAGCCTCTGACAGAACAAAGAACAACGACAAAATTAGTGCAATTTTGAATAAGTCTTCTGTAGAGTCTGCAAAACCTTCATTAACACTCAAATTTTGTGTGCTTTCAACATTAATCCAATGTATATTCTGACTCTTTGCATCTAATTCGGCTAATTCTGAATGGGTATACCCCTCCATCTCAGATTCAACCCTTGATTCATTCAATGCCATTCTTTTAATCAAAACGTTCCCATTTATGATCTCATAATGTCCTGCTTTTAATCCAAATGGAGGTAATTCTAACATTAACTTTCCTTCTACATATTGATAATTTGGAATCCATTCCGTAGCTCCATTTAAAACCCTCAATTTTTTTGACGGATCAAAATCTCTCGTAGCAATGCTTAAATAATCTTTAGAAAGATCATAATATAATGGATGCATATAGCGATTACCCGCCATTGACATTTTGTACATTAATGGTAAAAAAGTAGCATGATTGGTCACATTAGTAAATTCTTTAGTTAAAGGTGATGCGAAAAAATAGATATAATGGTTATTGTTTTCAATGCTTCCCAAATAGGGCTTCTCAAATTCATTTTGAACCAATACATTCACCCTGCCTTTAACTTCTAGGTTTCTTTTTGCTTTTGGAAGCCCCATATCTGGCTCTTTGGTATTAAATACCCCTGCAAAAAATGGATCATTTAAATCTTTAATATTCAATCCAATGGCTAATGAATCCTTGACCTGATATACCGATCTAGAAAGAAACCTTTGATAGGATGCCGTTTGAATGTCCTTGGGCGGTATGATCAAAAAGTCATTGTGCTCCTTGTACGCATCAAAACTTTGGGGTATGTTTTCAAACCCATCTAAAATGACAAAATCTGCTAATTGCAGTTTTCCATAATCAACCGCCTCTTCTTTAAACCTGACATATTCAAAATACGTCTCATTACCATATACCTTTTCAACTGCTCTGGTAAAATCTTCTGTAGGATGAATATGCACAATATTATTAACTTTTGCTGCGGGAAGTGACATATGAAAAATATTATCAAAATAAACGGGATAATCAACCAACTCCATTTTCATCTGTCCTTCTTTGATATACCCCTCATCAAAAGATAATATCACAACAGATTTCGATCCGGCTTTGATGTCAACCGATGAAGTTGAAATCAATTGCTGTTCTGAGATAAGCTTGAGCTGTATGGCCCTTCTATCTTTATTTCCACTATTTTTTAATACCACGCTTATATTTTTTTGCTCATCGTGAATGTTAGCCACTTCCATATAAGCTGTATCAACATATATATTGGATACATTATCTACTGGTATTTTTATCAAATTGATTTGCCAATCCATCTCTTTTGGCGCTTCTATAGATCCTATGGTAGATTTCTGGAAATCTGATAAATAAAAAAAAGATACCGTTCTAGACAAAGCAGAAGCCCTCTGCATGATTTGTGGGAAACTCTTGGGATCATCTGAAAGACTCACTTGAGCCAACTTGTCTAACGCCCCTTCTTTAGAAAGCCATGATAAGGCCACTGGAGAGTGGTTGGTTAAAATTTGGAATTTGGCATCAATAGCCGCCCGACTGACGAGGTCATCACTCAATTCCAAAGCCTTATTTAAACCGATCTGACCAGCAGCAACCTCTCCCGACATACTTCTTGAATTATCAATGTATATCACAGTTCCATCAACAGGACTCAAATGATCCGTCACGATCGGTTGTGCAAAGGCTATAACTATAAAAAACATAAAGAGGAGTCTTGAACACAAGATCAATAAATGCTTCAAATTTCTTCTATTCCCAGTTTCATTTTTGAGTTCTTCCATGAATGAAATACTCGGAAAAATAACCGTTACCACTCTTCTAAAGGAAAATAAGTGGATTAAGATAGGGATAAGTAATAGCCCTAAACCCCAAAGTACAGATGGATATAAAAACGTCATCAACTACAAGTTTATGCTAGAATAAATAAAGGATCAACTCATTTGAAAAAATAGGCCATAAAAAAAGCCCTTAGTTTCCTAAGGGCTTTGATAAAGTCTGGCAACGACTTACTCTCCCACCTATTACGGCAGTACCATCAGCGCGG